>NZ_JADIZS010000006.1:0-265640 GCF_016704685.1 Candidatus Amarolinea dominans | reverse complement strand
CACAGCCCCGGCTGCAGCCTGCTCCGGAACCTGTCTGAAAAGCAATCCCTATGATCCGGATGATGTCTGGCACGGAGGACCGTATCAAATCAGTCAATGCGACTCTGTTTACCGGCCCGGGCATTATCAGTGGTGGCACGGTGGAACAAGCGGGGCAGGCGGCAATGCCGGAGATGAGAACTGTGAAGAGCGATATGGTACAGGATATGATAAACGAGACGCATGTTGCGGGCCAATGTGGCCGGCGCCAACACCCGTTACATTGTCAGCATCTCCATTATGCACAAACACAAACAGCACCTGGAGCTGGACAGGAGGAGCCGGAAGTTATGATATCCAACGTCAAAACTCAGCAGGGGCAACTGCCTGGAACTGGGCAAGTACTGTATCAGGAAGCTCTTATACATCAAGTTTTACCACAGGTTACGCAACCGGCAATTACGGCATACGGGTATCATCTCATATGAGTATCCCGAGCTGGTCATCGTGGGTAAATATCGGGAGAGATGTAACAGCCCCCTCAACCCCGGGCGGACTCAATCTTGTCTGTAACACCAATGGTTCAGTCTCGGCCTCCTGGAGCCCTGCGACCGACACAGGCTGCGGCGGGTTGCACAACTATCCGTACTGGGCCCGGCTTTCCACAGATCCCAATTTTGGATCATCATCTGTTATCTATTCAAACGATACCTGGCCGGACGGTTGGACATCGGGTATTACCAAATCAACGCCGGCCAGCGCTTTTGGCCCGGGCATCACGGTCTACGGCAGAGTCCGCTCCCGCGATAGTTTTGATACGCAATCCGCATGGGCAACAAATGATTCTTGTGTGATCCCAACTGCCATCCCGTCGCCAACTCCGGGCACGCCGGTGGTAAATGGAAGTCCTGCCTGTACAAGCGGTAATGGTACATGGACATGGTCTGCAGTATCTCCCGCAGCAGCATCCTATGATCTGCAACGACAGGGAAGCGGATGGGATTGGACGAGTAATCAGACAGCCACCTCTTTTACTTCAAATTTTAATTCGGGTTTTCCACCGGCAGCTATGGAGTACGAGTTGCAGGGAAAAATGGTTCCGGACAAAATGGAAATTGGTCAAACTGGGCAAATATCAGCAGAGACATCTCTGCGCCGTCAGTACCCATTACACCCAATGGCACATATGCTACCGGCGAGTGTAGTTTTTCCTGGACAGCTTCTTTAGATGCCGGATGCGGCGCATGCGCTGTCAATAAAGCATGCACCTACTGGCTGCAGGGAAATTGGACCGGAGGTGGGGTGGGAAGCGCCTGCCGCGGCGCACGCTCCTTACCTGGCGGGCCTGCGCAAGGTTGGACGCTCCCCTCCTCTTGCGCAGGCTGGCTGCCACACAAATCACCGGGCAAGCCGACAGCGCCCGACCGTAAACGGATCGGGCTACGAGGTGGAAGGCCCTGGCGGGCCTGCGCAAGGTTGGACGATTATTCGGCTGCCCAACCCTCGCAGGGGTACGTACACATCGCAGCGTTGACTTGGCACGGTGTCGCGTGCCTCTGAGGTCGTCATCTTGCTGCAGCCCTGCGAGGGGGACGGTCTGAAGACCGTGTTACAACGACAACTGCGCAAGGTTGGACGATTATTCGGCTGCCCAACCCTCGCAGGGGTACGTACACATCGCAGCGTTGACTTGGCACGGTGTCGCGTGCCTCTGAGGTCGTCATCTTGCCGCAACCCTGCGAGGGGATGTCATGCTCAGTCGGTGCGGCGAATGCGTTCGATCTCAACTTCGAGGCGGTCGAGCCAGGGCTGTGCGTTGCTCAGGTCCTGGCTGCGTCCCATGTCTTCGAGGTGGGCACAGAGGTAAGCCACCCGTTGTGCGCCGAAGCTGCCGCCGCTGCCTTTGAGGCTGTGCGCGGTGCGCTGCAACGCGTTGGCGTCCTGGCTTTGCAGCGCCTGGCGCATCTTGGCGGTATATTGCGGCAGGTCGCCCGTGAACTGATGCATGATCTCATCCAGGATGTCCGGCTGCCCGGGCATACTGCCGCCGATGGAGCGCAGCTCGGCCAGAACCAGGGGATCGAGAGGCGGCGCGGCAGCGTACTGGGTGACCATCTGGCGCAATTCCTCCGTCTTGAACGGTTTACTGACGTAGGCGTCCATGCCCGCCGCCAGGCAGCGCTCGCGATCGCCGGCCAGCGCGCCGGCGGTCAGCGCGATGATGGGCACATGCCCGCCGCGACGGGCCTCGAACTCGCGTATCTGTTCCGTCGCGGTAAACCCATCCACCTCTGGCATCTGCACATCCATCAGGATCAGGTCATAGGGTTTTTCCATGTAGGCCTGCACCGCCAACCCGCCATGGTCCACCACATCAACCTGGTACCCCAGACGGGTGAGGATGTGCGTGGCGAGCTTCTGGTTGACCGGGTTGTCTTCGGCCAAGAGGACATGCCCCCCTGCGATCAGTGCCGGCGCCGGTCCGGGTGTCTCCGTCATGCCAGCCTGACGAGGTGTGCGTGGCTCATGTGTGGCGCCAAGCACGGTGACCAGGGTATCGTAGAGCGCAAGCTGGCGTATCGGTTTGGTGAGACTGGCGGTAAAACCGATGGTGTCGGCCATACGCTCCAGGCCAAATTCACCGACCGACGTCAGCAGGACCAGCGGCGTCGCGGCCAGCACGGGGTCGCGCTTGACCTGTACACTCAACATGCCACCATCCATGTCGGGCATCTGCCAATCACACAGAACCACGCGGAAGGGATTGCCCGACCGCTGTGCGTCGCGCAGCGCGGCCAGCGCTTCGGCGCCCCCGGTCACTTCCACCGGTACACATTCCCAGCTCAACAACTGCTGATGCAGGATGAGGCGATTGGTGGCATTGTCATCCACGACGAGCACGCGCACGTTGCGGAGATCGGCCGGTGTCGCTGCCTCGCCAGTTGCCAACGCCGCTTGTTTGCCGAACACCGCCGTAAACCAGAAAATGCTGCCCCGGCCCAGTTGGCTCTGCGTGCCGATCTTGCCGCCCATCAACTCCACCAGTTGTTTGCTGATGGCCAGGCCCAGCCCAGTGCCACCGTACTTGCGCGTGGTGGAGCCATCGGCCTGCACGAAACTCTGGAAAATGGTTTTCTGTTGTTCTGGGACAATGCCGATGCCGGTATCGGAGACCACAAAGCGCACGATGATCTGCGTGTCGGTCTCCTGTTCACGTGTCACCTGGACAATGACCTCGCCATGCTCCGTAAACTTGATCGCATTACTGACCAGGTTGGTCAACACCTGGCGCAGGCGCATGGGGTCGCCATGCAGACGGGTCTGCACATCGCGATGGATGAGGGTTGCCAGTTCGAGTCCCTTGCTCTGCGCCGGTCGTGCCAGCAGTTCGGCCACATCTTCCACCACATGTTGCAGGTCGAAATCGTCATGTTCCAGTTCCATCTTGCCGGCCTCGATCTTGGAAAAGTCGAGAATGTCATTGATGATGAACAGCAGCGCTTCGGCGCTGTGGTGTGCGGTGTTGACATAGTCGAGCTGCGTCGGGTTCAGGTCGCTGGCGTGCAACAGATCAAGCATGCCGATAACGCCGTTCATCGGGGTGCGAATCTCGTGGCTCATGTTGGCCACGAACTGACTCTTCAAGCGCGCCGATTCCAACGCGGCATCGCGTGCGCGCAGCAGCTCGCGCTCAGCTTGCTCACGTTCCAACAAGCGCGCGTAGGCCTCGGCGGTGTTGCGCACCGCGGTCACCTCCTCCGGCAGCCATTGCCGCGCGTGGCGCACCTCGTCCAGCCCGATGAAACCTGCCAGTTGGTTGTTGACGGAAAAAACGACGAGCAGGAGCGCCTGCACGCCCTGCGGGCGCAGAAGGCGCTGTACTTCTTCGGGCAGATGCTGCGTGGTTGAGGCAATGATCAGGCCCTGTTCATCGAGAATGTGCTGCCAGGAAGGAATGGTTTCTTCGACGGCAATACCCTGCAGATGCTGAATCTCCGGCGCGACCCCCTCTGCGCACCACTCATGCGTATTGTCCAACAGGCGGTCCGTGGTTCGATAGCGGAAGATATAGGCACGCGACACATCGAGCGTCTTTCCCAGGCGCAGCAAAACCTCATCCACGGCCTGCAGCCCGCTGGTCAAGAACTGCTTGGACATGTCGCCATGCACCACCGCCAACTCCAACAGGCGGCGCTGACGTGCTTCATCCTTTCTCTGCTGGGTGACATCGCGAAAAATACCCCGCGTCGCCAGAAATTTGCCGTCTTTGATGTTGGGCGTAACATTGCCTTGCACGATGACGCGGCCACCCTGGTGTGTGACAAAGGCGGCTTCCAGGTCCAGCGCCGATTGGCCTTGCAACACCTGCTGATATGCAACCTGGCATGCCGGCCATGATTCCGGTGCAATCACGTCGGCCAGCGTCAACTGCAACGCTTCGGCGTCGGTATAGCCCAGGGTGCGGCGCCAGGCGTGATTGACGAATTGATAATGACTGTCGCCATTCACAATTTGGATGAGATCGGTGGCGTTTTCGAACAGATCGCGAAAGCGCTCTTCGCTATCGCGCAGCGCGGCAAACGAACTGTGCATGGCATGGTTGGAACGCCAGTAGCTCAACATCGTCACCGCGCACAGCAGCAATACCAGCATACTGGCTTGCACAAGATCGGTCACGGTGAAAGGGCCAGGCGGTGCGTAGAACAACCAGGGAGTGGTGTCAATCTGCTGCTGCCATTCGATCACAGCCAGCAGATTGAAGATCCCAAAGCAGAAGGCGGCGATGGCGACAAACCAACGCGGCGGGAGGAATTGGCCGGCGGTCAGGATGGGAATCACGTAAAGAAAAATAGCAGGGCTGCGCGCCCCGCCCATGACGAAGATACCGCCGGTATAGAGGATGCAACTGATGAGAATCAGCATGCCGATGCGCAGAGGACGATAGGGCTGCTGACGGCCGACACGCCACAGGCGGTAGTAGACCAGAATGGCGGCAACCGCAATGATGCTACCCACCACGATCTGGTTGTAGGCGCGAAAGGCGAGGCCAATGCCCCCCATGATGACATAGATCAGCGCCAGATTGCCAGTCTGGATCCAGAAAAAGGCGTCCCAGGTGCGTTGATCGTTGCTCTCGTTTGGCATAGATGTGAAGCTCCCAATCGGCCAGAGCCTCATCGGAGGAAGGCGCCGGATGGATATTCGGGGGGTTGACAGGACAAGGGAAGGCGAGTGACTCTGACTGCCTGGCTGGTCATGCGCATAAATAGTTTATCATAGGCCAGGGCAGATAGTTTATCATAGGCCAGGGCAGATAGTTTATCATAGGCCAGGGCAGATAGTTTACCATAGGTCAGGGCAGAATGAAAAGCCCACCTCAGTACTGAGGTGGGCTTTTGTTTCATGCATTGACGCCATTGGCGCCGATGGCGGATAAGGCTATCGGCAGGCGGGTCGGTCCTAGAAGTCCATACCGCCGCCGCCCTGAGGCGGCCCAGCCGGGGCCTTTTCCTTTTCAGGAATGTCGGTGATGAGGGCTTCGGTCGTCAGAATCATGGCCGCGATCGAGGCCGCATTCTCCAGACCACCGCGAGTTACCTTGGCCGGGTCAATGATGCCTTCCTTGACCATGTCAACGTAGGTTTCGCTCATCACATTGTAGCCAATGCGTGGGTTGCCCGCAGCATCCTGCGCGCGGCGGACATTCTCGACCACCACGGCGCCGTCCTGACCGGCATTCACAGCGAGTTGGCGCATCGGCTCTTCGAGGGCGCGGCGCAGAAGTTTGACGCCGGTCTTTTCATCTTCGAAGTCAGTCGCCACGTCGTCCAGGGCGCTGACGGCGTTCAACAGGGCCACGCCGCCGCCGGGAACAATCCCTTCTTCGACGGCTGCACGGGTCGCGCTCAACGCATCCTCGACGCGATGTTTCTTTTCCTTGAGTTCGACTTCGGTACCCGCGCCGACGCGGATGATCGCCACACCGCCGGCCAAACGAGCCAGGCGCTCCTGCAGCTTCTCTTTGTCGTAGTCGCTGGTGCTCTTATCAATCTCGGCCCGAATCTGCTCGATACGGCCCTTGATCTCCCCAGACTCACCGGCGCCGCCCACCAACGTGGTGTTATCCTTGGTGGAGACCATCTTGTCGGCACGGCCGAGGTCGGTAATCTGGGTGGTTTCCAGTTTGCGGCCCAGTTCTTCGGTGATGACGCTGCCACCGGTCAACACGGCGATGTCCTGCAACATGGCCTTGCGGCGATCGCCAAAGCCCGGGGCCTTGATGGCCAGGACGTTGAACATGCCACGCAGCTTGTTCAAGACCAGGGTCGCCAGCGCTTCGCCGTCCACGTCTTCGGCAACGATGACGATTTCGCGACGGCCCGACACCATCACTTTTTCCAACAGCGGCACGATGTCGGCGGCTGCGGAGATCTTCTTGTCGGTGATCAGGATGTAAGGATTCTCCAGCACCGCTTCCATGCGCTCGGCGTTGGTGATGAAATAGGCGCTGATGTAGCCGCGGTCGAACTGCATGCCTTCGACATACTCGGTCTCGAAGAGCAAACCCTTGCTCTCTTCCACGGTGATGACGCCGTCCTTGCCCACCTTGTCCATGACAGCGGCAATCAGGTCGCCGATCTCGCGATCCTGCGCGGAAATGGCAGCCACGTTCGCGATCTCTTCCTTGGTGGTGATTTCAATCGCCTGGCTGCGGATGGCCTTGACAACCGCAGCGGTGCCCTTCTCGATACCGCGCTTGAGCAGCATGGGGTTGGCGCCCGCAGCCACGTTGCGCAGACCTTCGTGTACAATCGCCTGCGCCAACACGGTCGCGGTGGTGGTGCCGTCGCCGGCAATGTCGTTGGTCTTGGTGGCGGCTTCCTTCAGAAGCTGCGCGCCCATATTCTGATACGGATCGGCCAGTTCGATTTCCTTGGCCACGGTGACGCCGTCATGCGTGACGGTAGGGGCGCCCCATTTCTTATCCAGGGCTACGTTGCGGCCCTTAGGGCCAAGGGTGGTCTTCACGGCATTGGCCAGAGCGTCAATGCCCACCTTCAAATTGCGTCGTGCTTCTTCGCTAAAACTGATCTGCTTTGCCATATTGCTCTATCTCCCAGGTTCTTGTTTGATTTGCGCGCTGTCAACAGGTGACAATTATGATTCGAGTACTGCCAGGATGTCACTCTCGCGCAGGATGAGTAACTTCTTGCCGTCCAACTTCACTTCGGTGCCCGCGTACTTGGCGTACAAAACACGGTCGCCAACGGTGGTGTCCATCGGACTGCGGCTGCCGTCTTCGTTCAGCTTGCCCGGGCCGGCCGCAATGACCTTACCCTCTTGTGGCTTCTCTTTTGCGGTCTCCGGCAAGATGATTCCGCTTGCCGTGCGCTCTTCCTGCTCTGCCGGCTCAACAACGATCCGATCACCTAGTGGTCGAAGCTTCATATGCTTATGCCTCCTCAATGGTATCCCATGATTGATGTGTTAGAATTGATTCGTTTTTTCTACACACCGGTTAGCACTCAAAATATCAGAGTGCTAATCCGGGGCCATTTTATCCAAAAGGGTACGATTGGTCAAATTTGAGATGCGAGGTGTGAGAAGAAAATCGAAAATCAAAAATCGGCTTATTCTTCGGGAGTGATCTCGAAGCGAAAGCGCAGTTGAAAGCGGCGCAGGAGGCGCAGCACTGGCAGGCCGAGAAACAGGATGAGCAGGGCATTGCCGCCAGCCCGCCACAGGTCCCAGGCCAGTGAGGTGACCAGGTAAAAAGGCAGGTAGCGCTGCAGGATGCCCGCCAACCCCAGGCCAGGCTGCCAGTAGAGGGCGGCTTGATCGGGGCGAAAGACGAAAGGCCAGAACCAGAGGTTCATGATGGCGCCGAACAGGAGGCCGAGGAACAATCCCCAGGCGGCCAGCAGGAGCACTTCACGCCGCGGATGGCGGGGCCAACTCGGCGCCAATGCGCCCAGCATTCCCACCCAGCCGGTGGCGAACATCTGAAAGGGGAGCCACGGCCCCACGCCGCCGCCCAACAGCGCCGATACCAGGAGCGACAGGGAACCGAGCAGAAAGCCAAAGGTCGCGCCGTAGACATGCCCGGCCAGGATGGGCAGGAAAAAGATGGCGTTGAAGCCGCCAGGGCCGGGCAGCGCACGCAACACCGCGTTGAACGCGGTCAAAATGCCAAGCACCGCGACGGTGCGCGTGTTCATCTGCCCAGCCGACAGGTTCAACAGCACCGCGCCCAGGCAGATGACGATCAGCAGGATGAGGAAGAAAGGCGCATCGGCCGCGTGCGATAGCGCGCCGCCGTCGCCGGGCAGCGCTGTCTCCAGGCTGAAAAAGGGCGCCACGAACGCCACCGCGCCGATGGCGCTGGCAAGGAGCAGAACAGCCACGTTGAGCAAAGAAGGGAATAGAGGCGATGAAGGCGATGCAGGCAGGCCCGGGCGGTCGGGCGGCAACAGTCGGGGGTTACGCATGAGGCGCCCACTGCAGCGAGCCGCGCAGGACATCATCTACTGTGAGGAAAGCCGGATCACGCAGGAGCTTGTTGATCTGCGAGGCGAAGACCAACGATTCGCTCATCGCGATACGCGTGGGCGCATCGAGCACCACCTGTCCCTCGGCCAACAGAATGACACGATCGGCGCACCCCGCCACCAACTCGACATCGTGCGTCGCCATGATGATCGTTTTGCCGGCCTGGCGATAACTTCTGAGCAGCTTGACTAACTCCGCTTTCTGCTGATAGTCCAGGCCCCGCGTCGGTTCGTCCAGAAGCAGCACTTGTGGATCGGCCACCAGGATCGCGGCCAGGGCCGCGCGCTGGCGTTCACCGCCGCTCAGGTCACGCGGGTAATGATCGCTCAAATGCGCCAGGCCCAGGCCGGCGAGCAGCGCCTGGTCGGCCGGCCGATCGGCCGGCAGGGCATGTCCGTTGCGTGTGAAGGTCAATTCCTGCGCCAGAGTGTCCTGGAAAAGCAGCAGGCCGGGGTCCTGCGGCACATAGCCCACGGTCTTGACAATCTCATCCAGGGAGAGCTTGCTCGTGTCCACCAACAGGTCCGCGGCGTGTTGGCCGTTGCCCTGGCTGTGACCAGGCGCGGCACGGCCCGCATAGCCATGGGCGCCGGCGAGGCGGATGCGGCCCTGCTTGGCGCGCAGCAGTCCCACCAGCAGCTTCATCAGGGTGGTTTTGCCGGCCCCGTTGCGCCCCATCAATGCCACCAGTTCGCCGGGGCGAAAGGTCAGCGACACCCCACGCAACGCCTCGCGACCCGCGTAGTCATACCAGGCGTTCTCGACCTGCACGCTGGGCGCCACCTTGTCGCCTGGCTGGGGGGCTACGGCCTGGCCGCGCAGGGGTGTCAGGTCCAACTGACGGGCAAAGCGACGCGCGTCCTTGATCGTGAGCGGCAGCGGGCGCCAGCCCAGCGCCTTGCCCAGCGTGACCAGCGGCGGCGTCAGCGGCACCTGGCTCAGGACATCATCCGGCGTGCCATCCACGATCGGTGCGCCGGCGCCGGGGAAGTAGAGAATGCGGTCCGCGTATTGCACCACGCGTTCCAGGCGATGCTCAGACAGGATGACCGTCAGCCCCAGGTCTTCGTTCAACTGGCGCAGCGCGATCAGCACTTCTTCGGCCGCCTGTGGGTCGAGCTGAGAGGTTGGTTCGTCCAGCACGAGCACCTGCGGGTGCAGCGTCATCACGGCGGCCAGGGCCACGCGCTGTTTCTCGCCGCCCGACAGGGTGGAGACGCGGCGGCTGCGCAGGTGCGCGATGCCGAGTTGATCGAGCACCTCTTCGACCCGTTTGCGCATCACGGCCTGCGGCAGGGCGAAATTCTCCAGCGCAAAGACCAGTTCATCTTCCACGGTGTCCACAACGAACTGCGCCTCCGGGTCCTGGAACACAAAGCCAACCGCGTCGGCCATGCCGCGCGGCTCCAGGTTGACCGGATCGCGACCCGCCACGCGCACCTGCCCGCTGAAGCGTCCGCCGTAGAAATGGGGCACCAGGCCGTTCAGACAGCGCAGAAACGTTGACTTGCCCGCGCCCGATGGCCCCACCACCAGGACAAACTCCCCCTCCGCAATCTCCAGCGACAGGTTGCGCAACACCGGCGCCCTCTGCTGCGGATAGGCATACGACACCCGCTCGAACTTAATCACCGCCCATACCGCGCCTCTGTCATTTTTCTTCTTCCCCCTCACTTCCCACTTCTCATTTCCCCTGCTGGCTCCTCCACCGGATTGCCTTCAGCTTGCCAGGTTGTAATACCGCCCTTGAGGCTGTAGACTTCGCCGAAACCCTGTTGCATGAGATAGCCGGCCGCGGCCACGCTGCTGTAGCCATGGGCGCAGTAAACTACCGTGGGCGCGGTCTTGTCCAACTCACTGATGGCCCGCCCGCCGGCTGGGCAGCGGCCCAACCAGGTGGCCAATAAATTGCTCGCCAGAACTGCGCACGTCCACCAACACAAACGGCTTGCCGGCGGCCTGCTGCGCCACAAGCTCAGCCGGCGTCAACTCCGCTACCTGGATCGGTTCCGGTTCTGGCTCCGGCACACTGGCCGGCCAAGAAACCGGCTTCTCCTGCTTGCCCAAGCCAACCGCGCGCTTGATGGCATCGAAAACACCCATCGTCTCAACTCCTTGGAATATCTACACCAAATTTTCGTTTGATTAGACTACAGACCAACAAAACTCTCCAAAGGCCCCCCCCCCCCCCCCCCCCCCCCCCCCCCCCCCCCCGCCGCCCCGCGCCCCGGCCCCCCCCCCCCCCCGCGGCGGCCCCCCCCCCCCCCCCCCCCCCGGCCCGCGGCCCCCTGTCTGCGCCGCGCCCCCCCCCCCCGCGCCCCCTTTTGGCCAATTCGCCCCACCCGCCCAACACAACCCCCCCTCCCCCCCCCCCCCCCCCCCCCCCCCCCGCGGCCGCGCGGCCCGCCCCCGCGGGGGCCAGGGGGGGGGCCGGCGCCCCGGCCCCCCCCCCCCACGCGCAGAGCCCCCCCCCCCCCCCCCCCCGGCGGGGCGTCGGGGTGGCCTCGCTGCTGGGGGGGGGGGGCCGGGCCCGCCCCGGGGGGGGGGGCGGGGGGGGGGGCGGGGGGGCCCCCGGGGCGCGGGGGCGCGCCCGGCCCCTCCCCCACGAGCGCCCCCCGCCCCGCCCCCCCCCGCCCCCCGCCCCGCCCGCGTGGGCGGGAGGGGGAGGGGCGGGCAGCCACTCCCTGCCTCTGGGCCTTGTCCCCTCCCCCTCCCGCCCTCCCCCCCCCCCCCCCGCCGCCGCCCCGCCCGCCCGGGGGGGGCCCCCGGCTGGGCGGTGCGGGGTGTGGGGGGCGGGGGCGGGGGGGGGGGGGGGGGGCGGGATTTTGGGGTGGGTTTGGGCTTTCGCCCCGCCCCCCCCCCGCCCCCCCCCCCCCCCCCCCCCCCCCCCCCCCCCCCTCCCCCCCCCCCCGGCCCCCCACGCCGGGGCCGGGGGCCGGGGGCCGCCGGGCGCGGGCCCCCCCCCCCGCGCAGAGGAGGGTGGGGCCCGGGGTTAGGGGGGCGGGGGGCCCCGCCCCGGCGCCCCCCCCCCGACGCGGGGGGGGCGCCCCCCCCCCCCCCCCCCCCCCCCCCCCCCCGGGCGCGGGCGGGCCCCCCCCCCCCCCCCCGGCCCGGGCCGCCCCCGCCCCCCGCCCGCCCGGGGCGGGGCGGGCCCGCGGGGGACGGAAGGGGCCAAATGCCCCGGTCCTAGAACCGCTGTGTTGGGCGTCAACGGCCAGTTAATCGTCAACACCTGCTCAACTTCCTTGCCCAACCATTTCGGTAATTCCTCGCGTATTACCGCCACGTACTGTGGATTTTGTTCGATCAAGACAAAACGCCGGCCCAGCTTGATGGCCGCCTTGCCGACCGTGCCGGCGCCCGCGAACGGATCAAGCACGACATCATCCTTGAACGAGTAGTAGCTGATGACCTTTTCGGCCAATTCCAGCGGAAAAATGGCCGGATGGCGCTCATCGTACGCGGGCTTGATGCGCCAGATGTTGGTGTGCTCGTAATCATCGCCAATTTTCGAGGCTTCCACTAACGCCTGGTTCGGATGGGCGCGAATGTTCCAGTCAATCAGGCGGCTGGTTTGCTTGCGATAAACCAGCACATACTCGGTCACCGGCACCGGCTTGTACTGCAGTGGATTGCGATCGGCGGCAAAGCGGCGTCCGCGTCCGGTGGCCCATCCGGCGCCCTCTGGTTTTTCCCAAATGATGTCGTCAATGAACTCGTAGCCTTCTTCGGTAAACAGGCGGTGCATGTCGAACGGCACGGCGATACGACGCGAGGCTTCGCTGCGATTGGCGCGTCGGATCAGCACCGGCGACACGTTCATCACAAAAAAGCGCCCTTCGGCCAGTACCCGATGCGCTTGCTGCATGATCTTTCGAATTTTCAGTAGATATTCTTCATACGTCACATAGTCCGTGTATTCCGGTCGTGCGTTGTAATAGGGCGGCGACGTAAAAATCAGGTCAACGCTGCCGGCCGGCAAATCAGACAGTATTGCTTCCGAGTCACCCTGGATCACCGTATTCCGCAGCGCAGAGGCATAGTATCTCCGCCCCGGTGCCATTCAACCGCGGCCCAAAGCCCCTCGCGTGCCCGGCCTGATTTGTTTTCCAGAATCAACGATGTCCGTGCATCTATGACCACTTCCCCGATGCGCTCTTGGCCCGTTTGGTTGAGCAACGGCACACGCCAAACATGGTAGCGGTCATCTACTTCCGGCAGGCCAAAGGTCACAGCATTTTGCAGTTGCGCCTGTTCCAACCAAACCATGGCGACCTCTTTGGCCGCCTGTACATCAATGATGCTATATTTCCTCAACTGCGTTACCATACGCCCACGCGTCATCGCGACACCTCTCTCATCATCTTAGTGGCTGTGATTATAGCCCTATCATCGCGGCTTGCCCATTTGCATAACCGTCACGCGTCAGTTGTCTCGGCGTTCGCGCCGCGGCGCGGCGGAGGCAGCAGCAGCGCGGGCGCGATGAGCAGGGCCAGGGCCGCGCCCAGCACCGGTTGAAACGACGGCCAGGGGGAATAGGGCGGATAGGGGTAGTAGAGCAGGCCGATGCGGCTGGTCAACCACAGCGTGCCGGTGACGCTCAGGGTAACGAGACAGGCCAGGCTGAGCCAGGTGTCGCGCCGGCGCCACACCCAGCGGCGATAGCGTGTGCGCTGAATTTGCCGCCCTTGCCGCCAAAAAAGATACGCCAACAACAGCA
This sequence comes from Candidatus Amarolinea dominans, assembly GCF_016704685.1. Lineage (NCBI taxonomy): Bacteria > Bacillati > Chloroflexota > Caldilineae > Caldilineales > Candidatus Amarolineaceae > Candidatus Amarolinea > Candidatus Amarolinea dominans. The sequence continues at coordinate 252,391 of NZ_JADIZS010000006.1, read as the reverse complement.
GCCCCGCGCCCGACAACAGCGGCGCCCAGGCCCGCGCGGTTGGCCAATAGCTGGCCGCAAACTGACCCACGAGCAGCAGAGCCAGGGAGACGATCAGCGCCAGGCGCAGGCCGAGCACGGCGCGGCCGCTCAGCCGGGTTTGCGTGCTGCTGAAGCCGCGCGCCTCCATGGATTCGGCCAGTTGAATGGCCCGCTCCAGCCCGGTGGTCAACAGTGGCAGGAACAACGGCCCCATGTCGCGCAGACCACGCGGCCGAAAACCGCGCAGGCGCTGCACATCACGAATCTCCTGCAAGGCGGTTAGCATCTGCGGCACGAAGGTCACAGCAATGGCGGCTACCACGCCAACGGTGTAAAACGGCTTGGGGATCAGGCGCAGCAGCCGCGACTGATCCAGGCCCAGGTTGAAGGCGGCGAAGATCAGGAGCAGGGCCAGCAGGTTCAGCCCACTGCTCAGGCCGTAGAGCAGCGCCTCCAGCGTGATGTTCCCGCCCACGATCGGCCAGGCCGCCGGTAAGCGCAGCAGCACCAGGTTGCCGGCGTGAACCATCAGCGCGTTGAACGGCACGCTGAATGCCACCAGGAACAGCCCGGCACGCAAAAAAACACCCCACGCTTGCGCCGACGGTGTGCGGCGCTGCAGCGTGCCATAGACGGCTGCAGTGGCCAGCAGGAGCAGGAGCAGATACAACGGATTGCGCGTCAGCATAGCCGGCAACGCGGCGGCCGTCAACCACAACAGCCAGGCGATGGGATGAAAAGTCTCGTTCACAGATGCGCGCCGCGGGCTAAGCTCACGGTTCCTCCTCCGTCCCGCCCTGGCGCCCCAGGACAAAGATCACCGCGCCGCCCAGCGCCAGCAGGATCAAGCCAAACAGGGCGTATTGCCACAACAGCCCGCCGCTATGACGATCCGGGGGCGCAGCCGTCCCACCGGGGAGCGCAGCCGTCCCGGCCGCAGTCTGAGTGGGCGCAGCCGTCCCTCCTGGGAGCGCAGCCGTCCCGACCGCAGTCCGAGTGGGCGCGGCCGTCCCGACCGCAGTCTGAGTTGGCGCGGCCGTCCCACCGGCGAGCGCGGCCGTCCCGACCGCAGTCTGAGTGGGCGCGGGCGTTGCGGTCGCCACGGGTGCGCGCGTCATCGTTGGCGTCGGCGTGAGCGCGGGCGTTGGCGTCGCGGTCAGCGCAGGGGGTGGCGTGGCGGTGGCGCCCGTCACTTGCAGCGTGATGCTGCGCGTCAATACGCCCGCGCCGGTATCTACCCGCAAAACCAATGGCTGCGTCTGCTGTGGACATTCCTGGCGCTGCTCCTCGGGCGTGACGATGGCCTCGTTGTAGTAGATGGCGGTCCACGGCCCGCTGACTTTCCAACTGACGCTGCTGCACTGCCCCGCGGTCAACGTCAGCGGCGCTGCGCTGAAGCTGATCTGCACCACGGGCGTCGGGGTGGGCGTTGCGCCGGGCGCGGCGGTCGCCGTATTCGTCGGAGTCGCCGTGGGTGTCGGGGTTGGCGTGGCCGTGACCGTGGGCGAAGGAGTTGGCGTGGGCGTGGCTGTCGCCTCGGGTTGACAGATTTCGCCCAGGGTGATGACCGGCGGCGGCTGGCCGTTGCCGTCCGCACCCGCGCCCCAGCGCCAACCATCCACCTGGCCGTTGCTCAGCACAAAACTGCTGGCGCCCAGTTGTGAATAGTCCCAGGTGTTGTTGGGCCTGAGATGCCAGTAGGACCAGTAGACGCACGCCAGCCCCTGGCACTGGCAGAAACAGTCCTCGATGGGAAAACTGCAGCCGTCGTTGTTGATCTTGCAGACGCCGGCGCCCATGCCCGTGCTGGTGGCATCGTAAATGACCTGCAAACTGGAGACGCTCTTCAGCAACTGCAGGCCGCTGATGGTTTCCGCCTCGAAATTGACGCAGTAGGTCTGCACCTGGTCATTGTCAAACTGCACCACCAGACCGGCCTGGTGGGTGAGCGGCCGCGCGGCCGTCTGATTGACGCCAAATCCGCACGCCAACGCCAGGAGGAGGCCCAGGAGCAGCCCGCGCGCGCCCAGCGGACGGGCAAAGCCGAACAGATTGCGGTCAGGGGGGTGATGGTGCAGTTGGGTCATCGTTTGTCCCAGTGGCCGGCTTCTACCGCCGGATGCCCGGATAATACCACGTGGCGCGGCTCGCCAACGGTTGGGCACGCAAGGCCACGGCGGGTACGGCCTGCACGGTGGCATACAGGTCATTGGCGCCGCTGAAACCGGCAAAGCCGCCATCCTGGCTCTGCCGCGCCAACAGCGCATCAAGCGGGGTGTGCAGGGTCAGTGTAATCTGATTCGTGGCCGTGATGTGCTGACTCCAGGCCCAGCCGTCCGGGTCATGCCCGGCTGCGACCAGGGCCTGCACCACATAGGCGGTCGAATTGACATCGGTGGCATCACAGGCCGGATAGCCGCACGGTTTCTGATAGGGGAAGCCGCCGTCCGGGTTCTGTTGCTGGCGCAGGAAGGTCAAGCCATGCTGCACGGAGGCCGCGTCAGCCGGCTCACCCGCGGCGAGCAGGGCCTGCAGCGCGACGGCCGTCGTGTTGGTGTCCGCGCCCCAACCGCTGCCGAGTTCCCAGCCGCCGTTGGCAAGCTGCTGTTGACGCAGCCAGGCGCGGCTCAGCCAACGACCCGGCGCGTACTGCGCGGACATCGCCAACAGGCCAAAACCGTGATCGAACAGGCTGCTGCCGATCTGGCCGCTGCCTGGATCGAAGGCATCGAGCACGCGGGCGCCAACGTTGACGCCGCCAAAATCGTTCGGCGCACGGTCCGGCCGGCTGGCAAGCGCGGCCAGGGTGAGCTTGCCCGCGGCCGCGGTGGAGGAGAGGGTGTAGGTCATGGCCTGCGATGCCAGGTAAGCGAGCAGGCTGGGACCGCCTTGCGTCCAGGTGGCCGGATCTTGCCCGCCGCTGACCGCGGCGAACACGGCATCCGCGCTCTGACCGGGAGCGCCGAAGCTGCCGTCCGCCTGCTGCTGGCTGTGCAGCCAGGTCAGCGCGTGATCGAGCGCCACCTGACGCCCGCGCAGCGGCAGCGGCTTACCCACCAGGGCCGGCAAGGCAGACACCGTTGAAAATAGATCGTTGGGGCCGCTGAAGCCGACAAAGCCGCCGGCCGCGCTCTGCTGCGCCAACAGGGCCTGGAACGGTGTCGTATTGCTGATCGTCCAGCCCGCGGCCAACGGGTTGTCGCTCACGGCCAGCAGTCCCTGCAAGGCCAGGGCGGTGGAGCTGACGCTAGTGGGGAAGGGAGATTGGTAGGGGAATCCGCCATCCTGGTTCTGCTGCGTGTGCAAAAAGGCGACGGCCTGGGTCATGGCCGGGCTGTTGAGCGGTTCGCCGGCCGCGATGAGCGCCTGCATGACCAGGGCGGTGCTGTCCACGCCCGCAGTGTCGCCGGGCATGAAGCCCCAACCGCCGGCGGTCGTCTGCGCGGCGAGCAGGTGGCCGGCGGCGTCATGGGGAATCGGCGCCTGGCTGGCGCGCAAGGCCAGGATCGCGTACGCCTGATCCCAATTGCTGGCGCCGAAGCGACCGCCGGCGTCTGCAAACGTCGCCAGCCGGGTCAACAGGTTGATGCCGCCAAAATCCGTGGGGTTGGCGTCGGCCGCGGCAACGGCCAGGATCAATTTGCCCGTGGCTGCGGCGCTGCTGGCAAACGTTCCCGCCTGAGTCGCCAGGTAAGCGAGCGCGCTGGGGCCTTGTCCTACACGCCAGTCAGCCGCTTTTTCGTTGGCGGCGGCCAGGGCGATGACCGCGTCCGCGGTGGCGCCCACGCCAAAGCCGGGAAAACTGCCATCGGCCTGCTGCTGGGTGTGCAGCCAGGCGAGCGCCCGCTGCACGGCCAACTGCGTGAAGGCGCTGGCGTCCGGCGGCTGTCCCTGGCTCCAGCGCCAGCCATCTACATCGCCGTCGTGCAACTGGCGTTCACCTGCGCCCACGGCGGCAAAGTCCCAGGCGTGGCCGTTCCAATTGAAATAGGACCAGTAGAAGCAGGGATCGAACGGCGCTGGGCAGCCGCAGAAACAATCGGCGCTGGGGCAGCCCGTGCCGCCAATGCGGCAGACCAGGGCGCCGCTCAGCTCCAGCGCGAGGCCAGAGCGCTGCAAGGCTTCCAGTCCGCTGATGGTCGGCTCAGAAAACAGCACCGTGCGCGTCTCCACGCGGCCGTCGGCGTGCTGAACCACAAGGCCAATGGTATTGGGGATGGTTTTGGCCGCGCGCGTGGGGAGGGTGGACATGAGGAGGGCGCCGGCTAAGAGAATAACTGACAATGTGCGTCTTGAAAACATAATCCTACCAAACTAGTTTGTTTGCTGGGCTTCTGCAGCCTCGCAGGCTTCGGAAATCTCAGATGGGCGGGCGGGCGACGAATGGCAGAAACAGGCGCGGCGGCGGGAGCACATCGCCTGGATAGGGGCGCAGCAGGGCATCCAGCGCGTCCAGGGTCGCCATCAAGCGCTCGCCCGCGGCCGTCGCCATGAAATTGAAGCCGCCATCGGCCGCCTGCAACGCCAGTAAGGCTGACAGCGGCGTGTTGCTGCCATGAACAAATGGCGCGGCCAGGGGGTGATGTTCCACGGCGAGCAGGCCGGCCAGGGCCAGCGCCGTCGAATTGCTGTTGGTGGTACCGGCGGCGCCGAGGCTCCAGCCGCCATCGGGGTGCTGCGTCGAAGCCAAAAAACTGACCGCGGAAATCACCGTGGTGCTGCTGACGGGTACAGCGGCCAGGGGCAGCGTCTCCAGGATCAGGCCGGTGGTGTCAACCTCATCCAACGGGCCGCCGATGCGCCATTCCCAGCCGCCGGTGGCATGCTGCTGGGCGATGATGGCGGTCACGGCCGGCGCCGGCAGTGGTTGCGAGGCCAGGCGCAAGCCCTGCACGGCCAGGGTGTGGTAATAGAGGTGTCCGGGATGATACAAACCAGTAGCTGGCTGGTAGTAGCTGGAGAGGTGCGCGGCCAGGTCTATGCCGGCGAAGTGATGCACGTCGCGGCCCGCGGCCGCAACCGCGCGCAGGAACTTGGCCGTGCGGCCGGCGTCAGTCAGATACGCGGGTATCTGGCTGCGCAAGGCATCGAGCGCGCTGAAGCTGGCAGGCCGCCAGGCCGGGCCGTCCGGGTCTTCGCCCGCACGGGCGATCAGAAAAACGGCGTCTGCGGTTCGCACGCCAAAACTGCCATCGGGCTGCTGCTGCGTGTGCAGCCAATTGATGGCGCGCACGACCGCCGCGGTGCGCGCCGGCCAGGTGTTGTTCGCAGGCGTGGAACGGATCCCCGTTTCGGGATCCGGGTCGCGCAGGTGGACTGCGTACCCATCGAGGGGATTTGCACGCGCCTGGCCTGGCCCGGAAAGTGCCAGGATTGCCAGCAGTAGCCAGGAGAAGCCAGCGCGCAGGAGCCGGCGCCGCGGAGTGACGTTTACAGACTGTCCGTGGTCTAAAAGAAGGCGGCGCAATAAAATACCCTTGTCGGTTGACAAGGGTGACAGATCATGAAAAAAATTCATGCCCAGACCCTTTCGCTCGAAGGTTCCAGAGCGACCATGAGGTGGGTATTCTGGCTTACATGGACAGACCAATGTGACAGATCCATGATGACAGTTGCGGCACAGCACCGGCTTCGAACCGGTTTCCCCCACGTTGCGCACGACACAGCGGTGTGCCTGCGCTTGCATGGCCCTGCTAGATTGTTGAATGACGGCAGTATAGCACGGTGCAGGCAGGCTGTCAAAGGTCTGTTCAGGGTTGATTTGGCGGTCTGCGCCGCATAATTGATTGTAATCTAAACAGCTAGCGTATTCAGTGAGTTTCTGGTATAATGCCGCCACGGTTGCAGGTAACCGCCGTCCGGCAGCCAACTCACATTAGCCGGGCGGGGAGGACTCCTTGAACGCCAATTGGACAAAGAACGGTTTTGTATATCTACTCATCCTGGTGGCTGTGGCGGCGCTTTTCTTCAGCCTGTTCCCTCAGACCAGCCAGGTTGAAACGCAGGAAATTTCCACGATTGCCGAATGGATCAAACAAGGCAAAGTCGCCTCGGTCGCCATTGTGGGCGACGAAGTGCGCGTGCGTGTGTGCGCCGACGGTCGCAGAGCCACAGAGACAGCCTGTAAGGCGAGTGACCAGGTCATCATTTCGCGCAAAGAACCGATCATCGGCCTGACCGAGCAATTGACCAACCTGGGTGTGACCGCCGAACAACTTCGACGGCTTGACCTGCGGGTGGATCCGCCCAGTGACGTGGGCAACTGGCTGACCTTCCTGGGCAGCCTGCTGCCGCTGGTGTTTGTCGGCGCCCTCTTCTTCTTCTTGCTGCGTCAGGCGCAGGGCGGTAACAATCAGGCGATGGCCTTTGGTAAGAGCCGGGCGCGCATGTTCACCGGCGACAAGCCAACAGTCACCTTTGCCGACGTGGCCGGTGCGGATGAGGCCAAACAAGAGCTGCAGGAAGTGGTTGAGTTTCTCAAAGAACCACAGAAATTCGTTGCCCTCGGCGCACGCATCCCCAAGGGCGTCCTGATGGTCGGCGCACCCGGCACTGGCAAGACGCTGATGGCCAAGGCAGTGGCCGGTGAAGCTGGCGTGCCCTTCTTCTCTATTTCCGGCTCCGAATTCGTGGAAATGTTCGTTGGTGTTGGCGCCAGCCGCGTGCGTGATCTGTTCGAGCAGGCCAAACGCAACAACCCATGCATCATCTTCATTGATGAGATTGATGCTGTCGGTCGCCATCGCGGCGCGGGTCTGGGTGGCAGTCATGACGAGCGCGAGCAGACGCTGAATCAGATCCTGGTGGAGATGGACGGCTTCGATACCGTGACTAATATCATCGTCGTCGCGGCCACTAATCGGCCGGACATCCTGGACCCCGCGTTGCTGCGCCCTGGTCGTTTCGACCGCCAGGTGGTTATGGACCGCCCTGACATGAGGGGGCGCAGAGCGATCCTGGAGGTACATGCCAAGGGCAAACCGCTGGCGGCCGATGTCGAAATGGAATCGCTGGCGCGGCAGACCCCGGGCTTTGTCGGCGCTGACCTGGAGAATCTGCTGAACGAAGCAGCCATCCTGACGGCGCGACGCAACAAGCGCAAAATCGGTATGCCTGAATTGCAGGAGGCCGTGGAGCGGGTGATGGCGGGGCCGGAGCGACGCAGCCGCATTATTTCGGACCGCGAGAAAGAGATCATCGCCTATCATGAGGCGGGTCATGCGCTGGTTGGGCACATGCTGCCGAACTGTGATCCCATTCATAAGATCAGCATCATCTCGCGCGGCATGGCCCTGGGCTACACGATGGCCGTGCCGGAAAACGACAGTGTTCTCAAGAGCAAGAACAAGTTCGAGGATGAACTGGCGATGACCCTGGGCGGCCGTGCGGCCGAAGCCCTGGTGTTCACCGACATCACCAACGGCGCCGCCAGTGACCTCGATCACGTGACTAAACTGGCACGCTCGATGGTGACGCAATACGGTATGAGCACCAAACTCGGCCCCATGGTGTTCGGTCGTAAGGCGGATATGATTTTCATGGGGCGTGAAGTCGCCGAGCAGCGCAACTACAGTGAGGATGTGGCCGAAGAGATTGACCACGAGGTGCGCCGTCTCGTGAATGAAGCGTACGTGCGAGCCAAAGAAATTCTGTCAACTTACCGCGAAAAGCTGGACCTGTTGGCCAAGACCTTGATCCAGAAAGAGACGTTGTCACACGAGGAGTTCGTGGCCTTGCTGTCGGACCTGCCGGAGCAGGCGCCGCCAACAGAACGAGGCCCGTCGCCCAGCAGTGTCGGTCCCATCTCGACCCCGCGCCCAACCGACGAACGCCGTGAGCAGCGCGGCACTCTGCCCGGCACGCCAGCACCCTTGCCGGCCTGAAGCTGGCAGTCAACACGCCAATCAAGCCCTTGCCGGGTATTTCCGGCAAGGGCTTTTTTTGCCCAGCCGCCGAATGAATTCGGGGCGCAAGGGCGTTCCGCCGCCAGGTCGGCCTGCGCCGACCGGAATTGCGTCCATGCAGGTTCGTCTGCAACCTTGCCCGGCAGTTCTGCGTATTACAGGCTGAGTGCATGAACGAAGACTCTGAGCACTGGACGGCGATGCCGCCCAGGTAACAAAAAACGGACACAAGGAGTATGACCATGAATCAACAACCGGTGATCATCGAAGGAACACCGCATTACGAACCGCACCGTATCTACCGCTCGCGCACCGAGCGGCAGGTGGCCGGTGTGGCTGGCGGTTTGGCCGAGTTTCTGGGGGTTGACCCCACCTTGATTCGTATTGTCTGGCTGATTTCAGTTCTCTTTGGGGGAGCCGGCGCCCTGGCCTACATCGTCATGGCCATCGTGCTGCCGGAAGAGACGGTAGAACATGCCGCCAGCAAGCCGACGGTGACGCGGCGTGGGGCTGACGTGCGCGCATGGGCCAGCCGTGACAGCAATCGTGGCCTGCTCTGGGGCGGCGTCCTGGTGGCCGCGGGCATCCTCTTCCTGCTGAGCAATTTCGATGTGATCCCCCTGCGCGGCCTGTGGCGCACCTTCTGGCAGTTGTTCTGGCCGGCCGTGCTCATCGGCGTGGGCATCGTCCTGCTGCTCGGCATCTCCGGCCGCGGCGTGGATTGGAAGGGCATCGTGCGCGGTGATCGCGCCCTGCTGCGCAGCCGCAGCAACCGCGTCATCGGCGGTGTCTGCGCCGGCCTGGCCGCGTACCTGGGTCTCGATGCCCGCCTGGTGCGTATCGTGTGGGTCATTGCGTCACTCTCCACCGTGGGTCTCGGCGTGATGCTCTACATCCTGGCCTTGATCGTCATCCCCGAAGCGCCCGCCGAGGAAGCGGTTACGCCGTCCAACAGCACCGTTATCTGACAACGCCGGCAGCCCGGCTTCTTTCAGAAGCCGGGCCGCTGACAAAAAGGCCTGGCTTCTCCCGGAAGCCAGGCTTCCGCATCAATCTGTTCGTCTCAGAGGGGAAAAAACATGGATGACCCAACACGTACAAGACCGATCATTCCCGCCATCATTCTGATCCTGGTGGGCGTCTGGTTCTTACTGCAAAACCTGAACGTGCCGGGCGTTCGCCTGGAGGCCTTTTGGCCAATCTTCCTGGTCATCGGCGGCATCGCCCTGATCATCCGCTACTTCACCAACCCCACAGCCGATCCCGATGACCTGGGCGGCGCCATCTTTATGACCCTGCTCGGCGTCTTCTTCCTGGGCTGGTACAACCTCAATTGGTTTGGGCAAGAATGGGAGGTTGCCTGGCCCATCTTCCCGTTCCTGCTCGGCGTCAGCAGCGGCACCAACTGGCTCTTGCACTGGCGGCGCTGGGGTCAGCTCCTGTGGGCGTTCATCGGCCTGGCCGTGGCGGCTGTAGGTTTCGCCTACACCACCGGCGCCATCGAAGGCGACCTGGCGCAGCAGTTAGCCCGCCTGTGGCCGATCTTCATCATCCTCGCGGGTTTGGGCTTCCTGCTACAGGGCTTGCTCAACCGCAACAACGACCGCTGATTTCTGATCTTGCCCCAAACAAACACAGGCCGCGTTTCTGCCGCGGCCTGTTTGTTTGTCTATCGCCGCCCGGTGTATAATAGACGCAACCGGGGACAAACACAGCGGAAAAGCACAGGAACAAAAGGGCATCAGGACATGAAAAAAATACTTGGATATTTTGTGGGCATCGGCTTGAGCATGGCGACCGGTTACGTGACCGGCCTCCTGCTGACGCCGGCCTCTGGCGATGATCTACAGACGCAGGTGCGCAACCGTGTCACTCAGGCGTTGGCAGAGGGCAAGCAGGCCGCCAGCGCCCGCGAGCAGGAATTATTGGCACAGTTCAACGCCGCCAAGCACACCCCGCTGGCCTGAGCGGTCTCAACGCTGGCACTGCGGGCAGAAATGCGTGGCCCGCTGCCCGATCACCACGCGCACAATCGCCGTTCCACAGCGCGCACACGGCTTGCCCGTGCGCCGAAAGACCTGGTGCCGCTCCTGGTTCTGCCCTTTGGCGCCGCCAGGACGCTGATAGTTCTGCAGACTGCTGCCATGATCGAAGATGGCCTGGGCCAACACCTGACGCGTCACGGTGTGGATGCGCGCAATCTCATTCATCTGCAAATCACCGCCGGGGCGCCGCGGGTCAATGCTGGCCGCAAACAGAATCTCATCGGCGTAGATGTTGCCGATGCCGGCCACCACGCGTTGATCGAGCAGCAGGCTTTTGATCGGCGCCTTGCGCCCGGCCAGGCGCGCGGCCAACTGCTGCGGGGTCAAATCAGGATTGAGCGGCTCCGGCCCTAGTTGGCGCAAAATCGTAGCCACATCAGCCACCACATAGACCCGTCCAAACTTACGCATGTCCCGAAAAAAGAGGCGCCGACCTGAATCCAGCGTCAACACCAGGTGCGTGTGCTTGTCAGGCGTCGCTTCGGGGCCTACCACGTGCAACTGCCCGGTCATACGCAGATGAATGACCAGCGTCTGCCCGCCGGAGAGGGGAAAAAGCAGGTACTTGCCGCGACGGTCGGTGCCCATGATCTGGCGGCCGACCAGCAGCGGCTTCACCTCGGCCGCAGAAGGCAGCGCAATCGTGCGTTCCCAGCGCACCTCGACATCCACAATGCGCCTTCCCACCAGGTCCCGGCGTAACTCACGTGCAATTGTCTCTACTTCAGGCAGTTCTGGCATGATGCCTCTCCCGCTCGCGCCCGTTTTCCATACTCGCCCGGCGCAGATTATAGGCCAGGCCGGCCAATCTGTCACGTTGACCTGGGCACGGCGGCGCGGCCGTGCCAGGGGTGCGGTCAGTGGCTCAAATTGGACGTTTACCCTCTTTTGGCGTATGCTATTCCCATCATGACCTGGCAGTTTTCATTCTATTCGATCATCTCATTCTTCACGGTCGGCCTCTTGTTCATCCTTGTGCGGGCCGTGTGGCTGCGACGCCGGATGCCGGGCGCCCCGTATCTGGTTGGCCTTCTCGTGGCCGTTTCCATCTGGTCGCTGGCCGCTGGTTTCGAGACGGCTTCCGTGCCGATTGCCAACAAGATCTTCTGGTCTGTCGTGTCCTACCTGAGCACCCACAGTGTGCCTGTTTTCTATCTGCTCTTTACGCTCGACTTTACCCAACAGTCCGAATGGATTCCGCGGCGCTACCGCCCCCTCTTGGGTATCATGCCGCTCCTCACCTTCATCGTCGCTGCCACCAACGGCTGGCACCATTGGCTGTGGACCGATTTCACCCCGGCGCCCAACAACGGCCTCATCTACGGGCATGGCCCCTGGTTTTGGCTGGCGGTAGTCCATAGCTATCTTGCGCTCATGACCGCCACCGTGGTCATGCTGCGCGGCCTGATCCGCTTCCCCGCGCTCTATCAACGTCAGGCCGCGGCCCTGATCCTGAGCGCCACGTTTCCCATCGTCAGCAATCTGTCCTACATCCTCGATCTGAACCCATTCCCCGGCTTCGATCTCACGCCGATCTCCTTCTCGCTCACCGGCATCGCCCTGGCCTGGGCGCTCACGCGCTTTCAGTTGCTCGACCTGGCGCCGGTCGCGCGCGATGCCCTGATCGAGAACCTGAGCGATGGCGTCATCGTGCTCGACGACCTGGGGCGCATTGTTGATGCCAACCCGGCCGCCAGGCAAATGTTCGACATGACCACCCTGCCGATCGGACAGCGTGTTGGCACAGCCCTTGCGCCCTGGCCCACGCTGGTCGCCACGCTCGACGATCAACAGACCCAACAGCAGGAGCTGCTCCTCGACGCGCAACCGGCGCTTGGCCTGGCTGCGCGCTTCGTTGACGTGCGCCTGATCGCCCTGACCGACAAGCGCGGGCGCCTGACCGGGCGCCTGATCACCGTGCGCGACATCACCGCACGCAGGCAGGCCGACAAGGAACTGGCCGACACCAAAGCCATGCTGGAAGCTGCCCTGGAGCAAACGCCCATCCCGCTGGTATTGGTTACTGCGCCCGATGGCATCATTCGGATTGCCAACTCGGCCACGCGCCATCACCTGGATATGGCGGATGCACCGCGCACCCCGGAGCTCTCCCTGCTGACCTTGAATCCTACCTGGCAACATTTCGACGCTGCCGGGAACCCGATCTCCGTGGCGCAGATGCCGCTCGCCCTGGCGGTGCAGGGCATCACGACCCACAATCAGGAGTACCGGGTTCGCACCAGGCACGGTAACGAACGCTGGGAACTGGTCAGCGCGGCGCCCATCTTCAACCAGGCCGGCGAATTGATCGCAGCCTTCGCCGCCTTTCCTGACATCACTACCATCAAACAGGTCCAAGCCGAACTGCGCCAGGCCAGGGATGCCGCGGAAGCAGCCAATCGGGCCAAGAGCGCCTTCCTGGCTCACATGAGTCACGAAATCCGCACGCCCCTCAACGCCGTGATTGGCATGACGAGCCTGCTGGTAGACACGGCGCTGAACGCCGAACAAATCGAGATGCTGAACGTCGTCCATGCCAGCGGTGATGCCCTCTTGAGCATCATTGACGAAATTCTCGATTTTTCCAAGATCGAATCGGGTCTTTTGGAGCTGGAAGACCGCCCCTTCCGGCTGGTCGAGTGCATCGAAGAGGCGCTCGACCTCGTTAGCGCCAAAGCGGCCGAAAAGAAGATCGAGTTGGCCTACCTGGTAGCGCCGGAAGTCCCCGGCATGCTCAGCGGTGACATGCCGCGCCTGCGCCAGATTCTGCTCAACCTCATCGGCAACGCCGTCAAATTTACCGATCACGGCGAAGTCGTCGTCACGGTTGACGGGGAACCGGTGAACGAGCGCTTCCGTTTGCACATCGCCATTCGCGACACCGGTATCGGCATCCCCATCGAGCGTAGAGAACGCCTCTTTCGTGCCTTCTCACAGATAGATGCTTCGACAACCCGCCGCTACGGTGGCACCGGCCTGGGATTGGCCATCAGCCAGCGCCTGGCCGCGTTGATGGATGGCTCGATCTGGGTGGAGAGCGAGCCGGGCGTCGGCTCCACCTTCTACGTCAATGTCCTGGTGGGCGTGACCGCTGACCAGGCGCCGTGGAACGAGCGCGATGAACGCCTGGCCGGCAAGCACGTTCTGCTCGTGGACGGTCATGCAGCCACGCGTCAATTCTTACAGACACAAGTACACCGATGGGGAATGACGTCCATGGCCGTGGACACGGGCGCGGCGGCTGTGGCCAGCCTGCAGAACGATGCGCCGCTGCCAGATGTCGCCATCCTCGGCCTGCGCATGAGCGACTACGATGGCCTACAGCTGGCGCGAACCCTACGCCATCTCGATCCGCCGTTGATCTGCCCGCTGATCATCCTGGTGCCCATGGCTGACACCTACGTGGCGCGCGCAGTGGCGGATCTGACCCGCACGACGCACCTATCGAAGCCAGTGAAATCTGCGCGCCTGCACGACATCCTGCTCGATCTGACCAGCGATCAGCGCACGATTGCCGCGCCGACGCCGCGCCTGGCGTCAAGCAGCGCGCCTGATATCTGGCCTGACACGCGCGTGCTGGTGGCCGAAGATAATGTGGTCAACCAGAAGGTGGCCCTCTTGATCCTCAAGCGCCTGGGGGTGAAGGCGGATCTGGCCGCCGATGGCTTCGAGGTACTGGACGCGGTGGCGCGCCAGCCTTACGATGTGATTCTGATGGACGTGCAGATGCCGGGCATGGATGGCCTGGAAGCCACCCGCCGCATCCGCCAACTGAACCTGCCGGCCGGCCAACCGATAATCGTGGCGATGACGGCCAGCGTGCTGCGCGAAGACAGGGATGCCTGCCTGGCCGCGGGCATGGACGCGTTCGTCGGCAAGCCGGTCACGCCCGATCAGATCATCGGCATCCTGCTCCGTCACCAGAGCAACGGTGTTGCCCCTGGGAGCGCGGGCGTCTCGCCCGCCCCGCAGATCGCGCCGCCGGCCTGATCGTGTTTTCTTCACCACCACGGCGTAGGGACGAAATGACAGGCGCCCAAAACCCAAATTTTGCCTCGTGAGACTCGCGGGGCGACCAATGAAGCGACGCCGATGTAGCGCCGCTTCACCGGCCAGGTGCTCGATTCGTGTAAATTAGTGAAATTCGTGGCAGAGAAAACTGGGCGGATTCTTGGCACGAATTGCACGAATTGACACGAAAAAACAGTTCGTGCAAATTAGTGAAATTCGTGGCAGAGAGGGCCACGGCGATCGAAGCAACAAAGAAGCCCGGTTCCTGCAAGGAACCGGGCTTCTTTCGTTCAAGAATGACTTTGGGCCTTAGCCTGTTTTCGACACAGAATTTTTTTTTAAACACCACCCAACAGCTTGTGGTCATTGGCAATCGCAACAACCTGTAGGAACAGTCTGTTCGCTCAAACGGCGGTGGGTCACCGAAAAAGCTTAGATATCGTAGTACAACACGAATTCGTACGGATGGGGCCGCATGCGCACGGGGTTCAACTCCACCTGGCGCTTGTAGTTGATGTAGGCTTCCAACAGATCCATCGTGAAGACATCGCCGCGCAGCAGGAATTCGTGATCGGCCTCCAGCGCACGCAGCACGTCATCCAGCGAACCGGGCACCTGCTTGATCAGCTTCAACTCTTCCGGCGGCAGTTCGTACAGGTCCTTGTCCATCGGCTCGCCTGGATCAATGCGGTTCTGAATGCCGTCCAGGCCCGCCATCAGCATGGCCGAGAAGGCCAGGTACGGGTTACAGGTGGCGTCTGGCGCACGGAACTCCACACGCTTGGCCTTGGGGCTGGCGGAGTAGACCGGGATGCGGCAGATGGCCGAACGATTGCGCTGTGAATAGGCCAGGTTGACCGGCGCCTCGAAGCCCGGCACCAGGCGACGGTACGAGTTAGTTGTCGGTGCGCACAGGGCCAGCAGGGCCGGCGCGTGCTTCAACAGGCCGCCGATGTAATACTTGGCCGTGTCTGACAACTGCGCATAGCCGCTGTCGCTGTAGAAGACATTGCTGCCCGCGTTCCATAGGCTCTGATGACAGTGCATCCCAGAACCATTGTCGCCAAAAAGCGGCTTGGGCATGAAGGTCGCGGTCAAGCCATTCTTGCGCGCCACATTCTTGATGATGTATTTGTAGAGCAGCAGATTGTCGGCCATGCGGGTCAGGGTAGCAAAGCGCATGCCAATCTCGGACTGACCGGCCGTGGCGACCTCATGGTGATGCACCTCGATCGGAATACCAACCTGCATCAGCGTCAGCACCATCTCGCTGCGGATATCTTGCAGCGTGTCGGTGGGCGGCACCGGGAAATAACCGCGCTTGGGCGGAATCTGCCCGCCGCGGCCGCCCAAGCCACTGTTCCACCAACCTTCCTGGCTGTCCACCTCGTAATAGGCGGAGTTGGTGTCCTGGTGATACTTCACATCATTGAAGATGAAGAATTCGGCTTCCGGCCCCCAGAAACTGGTGTCGGCGATGCCGGTCTGCTTGAGATAGGCTTCGGCCTTGCGCGCAATGTAGCGCGGATCGCGTGAATAGGGCTGGCGCGTGATCGGGTCCGCGACGTCACAAATGATCGAAAGGGTAGGCACGCCCAGCACGGGATCAATGAAGGCCGTGGTGGGGTCAGGCATCAGCAGCATGTCCGATTCGTGGATTTCCTGGAAACCGCGGATCGAAGAGCCATCGAAGCCGATCCCTTCGCTGAAGGAGTCGGCATCCAGCCTGACGGCCGGAATACTGGTGTGCTGCCAGGTGCCGGGCAGGTCAATGAACTTGAAATCAATAATCTTGACATCGGCGGCCATCTTCAAAACGTCGGCCGGTGTAGTCGGCATAATCCAAAATCCTCCCTACGTTTACCTTGTCTCGCTGCCTGAACCACGATTCCACACGGTGCGCACGCGTGTTGGGAGCCAACACCCGGGCGCACGCCCTGTTCGGCAGTATACTACCTATTTTTATCACCTGCCGTCCGTTTTTGCCAGCGCGAAAGTGTATGGAAGATGGGAGAGGCGTTTGTGCAATCTATACGAGAAAGTTATCTCGCGAAGATCTCATAATCGTGCTAAATTGTCTCTCAAAAAACGATTTTGGGGGCTTGACAAACGCGCGTTGCCATGTTATAATTTAATACGTATTACTACTACGTATTAGTCGGTCAGCCTGACGAAACGCGAGGGTAAATAGGATGACGGCCCAAAGAAAACGAGCTCCGACGATGAGAGATGTCGCCCGCGTCGCGGGTGTATCGCAGACAACTGTTTCCTTTGTGTTCAACAAGCGGTCGGGCATCATGATCAGCGATGAGACCAAAGGCCGCGTACTCGAAGCCGTTGAGCAGTTGGGGTACCGTCCCAATGTTGCGGCGCAGATTCTGCGCACCAGCAAGACCCACCTCATCGGTCTGATCAGCGATGTGATCGCCACCACGCCGCACGCTGGGCAGATCATCGAAGGCGCGCAAAATGCAGCGTGGGCCAACGGCAAGCTGCTGATGCTGACGAATACCGGTGGCAATGAGGATGTGGAAAAGGCCGCCATCGAAATGCTCCTGGAGCGACAGGTTGAGGGCATCATCTATGCCACCATGTACCACCGTCCAGCTGATCCGCCTGATACCGTGCGCAGCGTTCCCACCGTTCTGCTCGACTGTTTCGTTCAGGATAGATCGCTGCCCTCGGTAGTGCCGGATGACATACAAGGAGGCCGCAGGGCCACCGAGCATCTGCTGAGCAAAGGACACAGCCGCATTGGATTCATCAATAACGTCCACGTGATCCCTGCCACGCTGGGGCGCCTGGAGGGCTACCAACAAGCTCTGGCCGGCCGCGGAATCGTGTACGATGACAGCCTGGTGCTGTCTGATCTGAGCGATCAGGGGGGCGGCTACCCCGGGGGTGTATGAAGCTGATGCAACGCCTTGATCGTCCCAGTGCGATCTTCTGCTTTAACGACCGGATGGCGATGGGGGCCTACGATGCGCTGCGCAAGCTAGGCCTCGCGATTCCCGAAGATATCGCGGTGATGGGCTTCGACAACGAACAGCTCATCGCCGCCCACTTGTACCCGCCCCTCTCCACAATGCAGTTGCCCCACTACGAGATGGGGGAGTGGGCCGTCAATTACCTTATCGAACACGACGCCAACCTGGCGGCCGGCGGGCCGATCCAGCACAAGATCGAATGCCCGCTCGTCAAGCGGGAATCGGCTTGAGACGCCATTAGGACACGGATCGCTTCAGTCCCGAATGATCGCCACGGTAGGGCGGTCCTCCGAGAAAAGAACACCCGTCAAAAACGTCGCGCTTCCCTGTACGTTCTCTGAGCACTGTAGACGTACAGGGAAAAAAATCGTATTACTAATACGTATTAGTAATACGAATCATCTTCGCGGATAGGCCCAAAGATTGTCGAAAACCTGATGGCAGGAACCAGGGAGGACCTTCTATGTTTCGAATGACGCGGAGTGGCATGCAACTGGAAGCGGACGCCCCCTCTTGGTCCCTGGCACGCGAGGTCATATACCAGCGAGCCAGCGAGTTGGGCGTGGCGCTGATCTCCCATGAAGCAGACCTGGTGTCCCTCGCGCCCGAAGAACGGCTAGGAATCCTTGAGATGAAGGTCCTCCCTGCGCTTGTGGCCCCAAACGCTCTTCTGGCCGACGCGTTCCGGGCGATGTCAGAGAGCTTGCCGCCGCGCGTTGGGATGGAGTGGCGGCTGGAACTGCCCGAAGCGCTGCCTGCTATCCGCGTTGACCCGCTGTGTTTGCATCAGATCCTCTACAACCTGCTCAGCAACGCCTACAGGTTCGCGAAGCAAGGTCACATCACGCTAGGCGCCTTGCCCACGACCACCCATCTTCACTTCTGGGTTGCCGACACCGGGCAGGGTATGCCGTTAGAGCAGCAGTACATCTTTCACGCCCTTCTGACGGCGGAGCGGCCATCACACCCTGTCGCAGGCCTGGGGTTTGGGCTACACGTGACCTACCAGCTGGTCAGACTGCATGACGGCAAGATGACTTTTTCGAGCCTCCCCGGCGCAGGGGTCACCTTCCACATCTATCTGCCGCTGCCCCAGCCGAAACGCCGCATGGACCGTCCGGTGGAGGCGTCGCCGAGCACACTACCCGTCGAGATGGACCTGCCACTGCAGGTCCATGAGTTGACCCGCCGGACCATCACCTATCTCCGGCAGAATTATGCCGCCGAGCAGTTGTCGCGCCGCCAGATCGCGTCGCACGTCGCAGTTTGCGAACGGCACCTCACGCACGTTTTCCGACGCGACCTGGGCATCACACCGTGGGAATACCTGACTCGCTCCCGCATCGAGCAAGCCAAAACATTACTGCGCGTCACGAATCTCACTGCCACTGAGATCGCCGGTCGGGTTGGCTACAACGACGGCGCCTATTTTAGTCGGGTCTTCCATCGGGAAACCGGCCGCAGCCCGTGCGCCTTCCGCCGCCAGGTCCGTTGCCAGCAAGACTCGAACGACCTGTCCGATCTTGCTCCCAATTCTGCAGGATTCACTTCCTTTTGTGCATGACTGCCGCGCTCGCGCTTTGTATAATTCAATTATAGTAACCCAAGGCCCTGCCGCTTAACCATAAGGACCTCCAAATGGCAAAACAAACAAAACCCAATCCGACGCTGATTGATGTGGCCAATCTGGCTGGTGTCTCACGGACGACTGTTTCTCTGGTGATTAACGATAATTCTCATATCCCAGATGAAGCCAAGAAACGAGTCATGGCGGCGATGTCCGAGCTTGGCTATAGCCCAAACCTGGCAGCCAAGATAATCCGCGCTCAACGATCCGGCAACTTCGGATTTGTGTCCGATGAAATTGTCACCACGCCGTATGCAGGAAAAATCTTTGAGGGCGCTCAAGATGCTGCCTGGACACTGGGCAAGGTTCTGCTTCTAGCCAATACCAAGAATGACCCCCAGTTGCAGGCAGCCGCGTTCGATATGATGCTGGAGCGCCAGGTCGACGGCATCATCTACGCGACTTTTTATCATCGCCCCGTGACCCCGCCCGATCTGCTGTGGGAGATCCCGTCGGTATTGCTCGACTGCTTTGTAGCCGACCGCTCGCTGCCTTCGGTTGTCCCGGATGAGGTCGGCGGGGGCTACAATGCCACCAAGATTCTGCTGGAAAAGGGGCACAAGCGGGTGGGCTTTCTCAACAATATTGACCCCATCCCCGCGACCGCCGCCCGCCTGCAAGGCTATTTGGCTGCTTTGGCGGCGCACGGCATCGCTTTCGACCCGGCGCTGGTGGTCTCTGATAACTCGGATCCTGATGGCGGCCAGCGCGCCGCGCAGACAGTCATGCAGGTGCCGAACCCGCCGACCGCGCTGTTTTGTTTCAATGACCGCATGGCGATGGGCGCGTACTATGCCTTGCGCAAGCTCAATCTCACCGTGCCTGACGATGTCGCGGTGATAGGGTTCGACAACCAGGAGATCATTGCCGCCCATCTTAACCCTGGCCTTTCCACCATGGAATTACCCCATTATGCGATGGGCCAATGGGCTATCAACTACCTGCTGGAACACCTGGACCCGGAAGACGACATGCAGCCAATTCAACATTCCATCGAATGTCCGTATATTGAGCGGTTCTCGGTCTAACCCGCCGCTGCCATTCCGACACGTGCAGGCAAATAAGGAGGTGATTGCATCGTTCAGGAATACGTCTCAGACAGCCAGGCACCGTCATGTGCGATTACGCAGCATCACCAAGATCGAATTTGGAGGAAAGAATGAGAAAGCTACTTCACTTTGCGCAGATCATCATATTGATCACCATCATCCTGGCTGTTGCTGGGTGCAGCTCGCCTACCCCGACGCCGCCACCAGCCGCGACTCAACCCGCGGCCGCGACCCAGCCGCCGGTTGCTGCCCCTGCCGAAGCCAAATCAGCCCGCGGGTTCATCGAACCGCCCTTCCTGGCCGATCGTGTCGCTTCTGGCAAGCTCCCACCCATCGACCAGCGCCTGCCAGATGACGTTTTCGTCGTTGGCCCCGGCGTCCTGTTGCAAGAAGAGTACGGCGCCTGGGAAAACGGCCAATACGGCGGCGACATCAATATCGCTGCGTCCTGGGGCTCGGGATTCCTGAATATCGGTCAAGGTTCGACCATCTTGCGCTCCCCCAGCCAGACAACTAAGGCCTCCTTGCCCAATGTTATCGGCTCGCTGAAGATTTCAGATGATTACACCACCTATACCTTCGGCATGCGCAAGGGCTTGCGCTGGTCGGACGGCGAGCCGCTGACCACCGAGGACATCCGCTTCGCCTTCGAGGATATCTATGCCGACCCGGATGTGCTGCGCGGCTTCCCCTCTGAACTGAATGCCCAGGGCAGCGCCGCCAACGGGGCCGCTGAGATGAAGATCATCGACGAGTACAACTTTGAGTTGAAGTTCAGCAAGCCCTATGGCGCGTTCGTCGCCGCCCTCAACTCCTGGATCCCGAACTACGACTTCATGTTCAAGCCGGCGCACTACTTGAAGAAGTTCCATGCAAAATATGCTGATCCGGCCGAACTTGAGAAACTGCTCAAGGAAGCGAATGAAACCAGTTGGGTCAACTTGCTCAACACCAAGGACGTCGCGCATTGGGATTGCGGTGAGATTCGCGCCTTGGGCCAGCCCACGTTGAACGCCTGGGTGCTCACCGAAGCAACCCAAGATCGCCGTGTCTTCGAGCGCAACCCCTACTTCTGGCATGTTGACTCCAACGGCCGCCAGCTGCCCTATGTCGACCGCGTGGTCAACAACCTCGCCATTGACAGCGCGGCCACACTCAACGCCGTCATGGCCGGCAAGGTCACGCTCGCGGGCGGCAACAACGTCTCGCTCAGCGACATGCCGGTTCTGGTGCAGACGGCAGCTCAGTTCAACCGCAAGATCTTCACCACCGGTTCCTTCAACTATCCGACCATGCTCTTCCTCAACCTGGACTATGAGTATGACAAGGAAGGCAGCGTCTGGCAGAAGCTGATCACGGATCCCGAACGTCGCTTCGGGCAGGCGATCGCCGCCGCGATGGATCCGAATGAGGTTAACAAGACCATCTTCTTTGGCAAGTTCGGCCAGCCCTTCATGAATGCCACGGGGCCTGACCTGGAGAAGGCCAATAGCCTGCTGGACGCGCTGGGCCTTGACAAGCGCGGCAGCGATGGCCTCCGCCTGGGGCCGGATGGGCAGCCCTTCATCTTCCGCATCACCTTCAATACGGAAGCGCCCGAAACCGCGCCGATTGCCGAACTGCTCAAGGAGCAGATTCAGAAATCCGGCCTGCATGTCGAGCTCGAAGTGGTCGATGGCACGCTGTGGGATCAGCGCCGGAGCGCCAACGAGATTATGGCCTCCTTGAAATGGAACGACGGCGAGGCCTGGGCTACGGGTATCTCCGAAGATTACCTGCCTAACCATAAAGGCCCCTGGTCCCCGATGACCTGGTTGTACTACAGCACCGGCGGCAAACAGGGTCGCCAGCCGCCAGCGTACGTCAAGGAGTTCTACGATCTGCACACAGCGCGCAAGGCGTACCCACCCGAGTCAGACAAGGGTATGGAAATCTACAACAAGCTGTACAAGTGGATGTCGGACAACTACGTGATGATCCCAGTGGTCGGGCACCAGGTCAAGCCTAATTCGGTGGATGCCCGGTTGCGAAATCTCCCGAATGATGGTTCTCCCTTTGACCTCGACGTTTACATCAACGCCGAAGGGTACTGGTTTGCTGCGAAATAGATGAAGTCGTCAGCCTTCAGGCCCAGCCCGCGGCGTGGGCCAGGCCTGAAGGCTGCGCAATCCACAGCGATCCTCGCCCACGCGCTCGCCAACGAGCCGAAAGGAGCGGCCATGCTTAAGTTCTTAGTGCGTCGTTTGGGAGCCCTCATCCCATTGCTGATTCTTGTCTCGATCGTTTCGTTCGTCATCATTCAGTTGCCGCCTGGCGACTATGTTGACAGCTACATACGAAATCTTGAGCTGCAGGGCGGGTCATTGAATGACGCTCAGAAACTTGCGCTTCAACGGCAGTATGGGTTGGATAAGCCCTTGATCGTGCAGTACGGCGTGTGGATCTCCAAGATCGTCCTGCACGGCGATTTCGGCAATTCATTCCGGTACCAGCGACCGGTCGCCGACCTGTTGGGGGAGCGCGTGCCGCGCACCATCGCATTGTCTTTGGCGTCCATTGCGCTAACCTGGGTCATCGCGATTCCCATCGGCATTCTCTCTGCATTGAAGAAGTACTCCGTGTGGGACTATTTCTTCACCTTTCTGAGCTTCTTAGGACTTTCGATCCCGGCGTTCCTGCTGGCGCTGGTGCTCATGTATGTCGTCTTCTCCCGGACAGGATATCTGGTGACCGGGCTGTTCTCAGATGAGTTCCGCAACGCGGCCTGGTCCATGGCCAAGTTCGTAGATATGCTGAAGAACATCTGGCTGCCGCTGGTTGTTTTGGCCGTGACCGGCGCGGCGGGGCTCATCCGCATCCTGCGCGCTACGCTGCTGGATGAATTGAAGAAGCAGTATGTCACGACCGCGCGGGCTAAGGGCCTGCCTGAATGGCGGGTGATTTTATTGTATCCCATTCGCATCGCCATCAATCCGATCATCAGCACTATCGGCTGGATGCTGCCTGGCGTCGTGGGCGGCGAGTTGGTCGTATCCAAAGTGTTGAACATACCGACGGTTGGCCCCATGATCCTGGATGCCACTTTGGGGCAGGATATGTACCTGGCCGGCGCGTTCGTGTTGATCCTGTGCACACTGACCATTATCGGCACGTTGATATCCGATATTCTTCTGGCGTGGGCCGATCCACGCATTCGCTTCGAATAAGCAGCCCGGCGAAAGGGTGCAAATATGCAAACAACTATCACGAACAGCGCATCAGGTGCGTCAGAACACTATGTGAATCGCCGGTCCGGCGAGCTGCTGCGGCGTTACCGCGGGACCCGCGCACGACGCCAGAAGGTCGCCGAGCAGATGCTGGAAGCGTCGCAGTATGGGCTGATGCTGGCCAAGTTCAAAAAGCACCGCCTGGCCCTGATTAGTTTCTGGGTGCTGGCTAGCATCTATCTGATGGCCATCTTGGCGAACTTTGTGGCGCCCTACAGCCCGGTCACGCGCTTCGGCGACCTGGTCTACGCCAGTCCGACCAAGATTCACATCCGCGACGCGGAAGGGGCTTTCCACCTGCCGTTCGTGTACGGCCGGACCAGCCAACTGGATGAGGCGACGTATACCTATACGTTTGCAGACGACACCAGCACGCGTTACCCCGTGCGTCTCTTTACCAAAGGTGAGCCGTACAAGCTGTGGGGGGTAATTTCCTCTGACGTGCATCTGATCGGAGTTGGTTCTGAGCAGCCCTTGATGTTGATGGGCAGCGACCAGCTTGGGCGCGACCTGTTTTCGCGAATCGTGCATGCCGCGCGGGTGTCGCTCTTTATCGGTTTCGGCGGCGTGCTTGTCAGCTTTTTCCTGGGCATCCTGCTTGGCGGTATCTCCGGGTTCTTCGGCGGCACGATCGATCTCATCATCCAGCGGGTGATCGAGTTCTTCATGAGCATTCCGCAGATCCCCCTGTGGATGGGCCTTTCAGCCGCCATCCCGGAGAATTGGACCGGCATCCAAACCTTCCTCGCCATTACCATCATCCTGTCGCTGGTCGGCTGGACGGGGTTGGCGCGCGTGGTGCGCGGGAAGATCATTTCGCTGCGGGAAGAAGACTATGTCACCGCGGCCAAGATCTCGTCGGCCGGCAACCTGGCGATCATCTTCAGACACCTGCTGCCCGGCTTCATGAGCTATCTCATCGTTCACATCACCATCGCCATCCCGGGCATGATCCTGGGCGAGACCACCCTGAGCTTTCTGGGCTTGGGCATCAACCCGCCCGACGTGAGCTGGGGCTCGCTGCTCCAGCAAGCCCAGGATGTGACCGTGATCGCCTTCTACCCGTGGCTGCTATATCCCTGCGCTGCGATCATCTTGGCCGTAGTCCTGTTCAACTTCATTGGCGACGGCCTGCGCGACGCAGCGGACCCCTACACACGCTGAAGGAGGGCCTGTCATGAGTGGCCGAATGGTTTTCTCTGTGATGCACAAACGTTTCTCGCTCCTTTTGCTGGTGCTCTTGTTAGTTGGAGGATGTCAGAGACCGATGAATGATTCTCAGACGGCGCTTGCGCCTCAGAATAGCCCGGAATCGCGGCCTGCCGTTCCCAGCGCCGCCCCAACGCCGCGGCCGGTGGAGACCCAAGCCGCGGCAAGCGTGCAACCCACGCCGGGACCGAAGACCCCGGTAGACTATCTGGCGACGTCCGAGGCACGGGACGCATACGAATATCCCATCTCGGAAGCATCGCGTTACCAGCAGGTATATCGTCCCCAGTTTCATTTTTCACCTGCCAAGGGATGGCTAGGCGATCCGGATGGGATGATCCGCTTCAACAACCTCTATCACATCTTCTGGTGGGGCCATGCCGAGTCGAAAGACCTGGTGCACTGGAACGAACGCATCTGGCCGATGATCGGCGATAACGGCTCCTTCGTCTACTATTCCGGTTCGGTCGTTGTAGATAAACATAACACCAGCGGCCTGGCGGTGGACTCCGATCAGCCGCCGATGATCGCCGTCTACACCATGCACTATCAAGGCACAGGCGAAGAGGTGCAGGGCCTATCGATCAGCTACGACTATACGAGCTTCGTATATTACGACCAGAACCCGGTGCTCGATTCCGAGCGACCCGCGTTCCGCGATCCGCAGGTGTTCTATCATCCTGAGACCGACCGCTGGATCATGATCATCACGCTCTCGGATGATCGCAAGGTCAGCTTCTATGCCTCGCAGGATCTCAAGCACTGGGAGCACCTGAGCGACTTCGGCCCGATCGGCGCGCAGTCGCAGGTTTGGGAGGTGCCTGACATCTTCCAGTTGAGCGTGGATGGCGACCCGACTCAGAAGAAATGGGTTCTGCTGTGCGGGATAGGCCCCAACCGGGAGCAGTACTTTGTCGGGGACTTTAACGGGAAGAGATTCACGCTGGACCCGGCCTTGAACGGGTATCTCCTGCGTGGCGAGGGCCTGCCGGGCGCAGTGTTTGCCGACTTTGAGAAGGGCCTGCCGGCGGGCTGGACCAGCGAAGGGGACGAGATTGCCATCGGCAACGGCGAAAATCTCGGCCTCTACAAAACGTCAGGCTTTCTTGGCGCCGGTTTCTTGAGCACGTACACGCCCGGATCAAAGACCGGCGACCGGGGACTGGCAACCGTCACGTCGCCTGAGTTTGTCATCAGCACGCGCTTCATTAACTTTCTGGTCGCCGGTGGCGCTCACGGCAGCGATGGCAGTATCAGCCTGGTTGTGGATGGCGCCGCGATTCGTCGCGCCAGCGGCGACGGCTCCGATATCATGAAGTGGGTGAGCTGGGACGTGACCGAACTGGCGGGCAAGAAGGCGCAGATTCAGATCGTCGATCAGCGCACTGCTTCCGATCTCGGGCATGTCAGCGTGGATCACATCTTGTTCTCGGATACGCCGATGGTGAGCGGCCGCGAGCACGCCAACTGGCTCGACCACGGCGCGGATTACTACGCCGTGCGCACGTATCGCGATTACGACAACGCGGAAGATCGCGTGGTCACGATGGGCTGGCTGGGCAACTGGGAGTACGCCAACGATGTACCCACCTCTTGGGGTAAAGGCGCGCTGGCCCTGCCCCGCGAAATCAGCCTGGCGTCGTATGCCGGCGGGTTGCGCATCGTCCAGCGGCCGATTCCAGCCTTCGAAGGCCTGCGCCAGGAACCGATCCAGATCAAACAGCGAACGCTGCAAGGCATCACGCCGCTTTCCGAGTTCAAACCAGCCAGGAACACCTACGAGATCGACGCGACCTTTGAAATCACCGATCCGAAAGCGAAGTTCGGCATCAAGACCGTGGTGAACGGTGATCATGGGGTGAGCGTCGGATACGACGCGAACACAGCGACGCTGTTTCTCGACCGCACAAACTCGGAGAACGCCAGGTTCAGCGGCCGCTTTGCCAAGTATATGACCGCACCACTGGCTCCCCAAAATGGGAAGGTCCGGCTGCACATCTTCGTCGACCAGTCATCCATTGAGGTGTTCGCCAATGACGGTGTGGTAACCATGTCTGCACTGATGTTTCCCAGCCCCAACAGTCTCGGCACTGAATTGTTCTCGGAAGGCGGCGAGACTAATTTACAGAGTCTCAGGGCATGGGAGCTGGATTCCATCTGGGGTGTGCCCGCAGAGTGAAGGGTCGCACAATCGCGAGAACGAAGGATACGCACCAATGAATCAACTAGAAATCCGAAACCTGAAAACCTTCTTCTTCCTCGATGAAGGCATTGTGAAGGCGGTAGATGGCGTAGACCTTATGGTCGGGGACCAGGAGACGATCGGCATTATCGGTGAGTCCGGTTGCGGAAAAAGCGTGATGTCCCAATCAATCATGCGCCTGGTGCAGCCGCCGGGTGAGATTGTCAAGGGAACGGCGCTGCTGCACCGCAAGAATGGGAGCACCATCGATGTTTTCGCCCTGGCGCCCAACGCGCCGGAGCTGCGCGCCATCCGGGGCAACGAAATCGCCATGATTTTCCAGGAACCGATGACTGCCTTTTCGCCCGTCTATACCATCGGCCACCAGATCAGCGAAATGGTCGCGTTGCACACGCAGCTCGACCGGAAGAAGAATCGCGAGCACGTGATCGGGTTGCTCAACCGGGTAGGCATCTCCAACCCGGCCCAGCGCTATGACGAATATCCGCATCAGCTTTCCGGTGGCATGCGCCAACGCGCGATGATCGCCATGGCCCTGAGCTGCAGCCCGAAGATCATCCTGGCGGATGAGCCGACTACAGCGCTGGACGTGACCATCCAGGCGCAGATCCTTGACCTGATGCGAGAGCTGCAACACGAAGTGGGCATGTCAATCATCTATATCACCCACAATATGGCGGTAATCGCTGAAACGGTCGAGCGGGTCTACGTGATGTACCTGGGCCAGGTAGTGGAAAGCACCACCACGCAACAGCTGTTTGCCAACCCGCTGCACCCCTACACCCAGATGCTGCTGCGCTCCATCCCCAAACCCGGCCAGAAAGTGGATAAGCTCGAAGTGATCAGCGGGACGGTGCCAACCCCGATTGACCGCCCCAGGCAATGTGGATTCGCCACCCGCTGCCCGAGCGCCATGTCCGGCCTGTGCGATAAGTCTATGCCGGCGCTATTCGAAAAAGAACCGGGGCACTTCGTGCGGTGCTTCCTGTACAGCCAAGAAACGGAGCCAGAAGATGAGTGGACAAATATCTAACCCAACGACCGACCCGCGGATCCTTGCCGTGCATGATTTGGCTAAGTACTTCCCCATCACACAGGGCCTGATGAAGCGCGTGTCCGGCCATGTCCGCGCCGTGGATAATGTGGACCTGTATGTCAACGTGGGTGAGACGCTGTCGATTGTGGGTGAATCCGGCTCCGGCAAGACTACGCTGGGTCGCTGCATTGTGCGGGCCCTTGAGCCGACCCGCGGGCGGGTCCAACTGCAGATAGACGGCCGGTGGATCGATTTGACCGCGCTGAAAGGCGAAGAGCTGCGGGCCACCCGGCGTCATTTCCACATGATCTTCCAGGACCCCTATTCCTCACTCGACCCGCGCATGACGGTTTTCGATATTGTTAAGGAGCCGCTCGTCTATAACAAGCTTGCCAGGGGCGCAGAGGTGCGTGAGAAAGTCATCGACACGCTCAAACGGGTCGGGCTGGAAGAACGGCACCTGCGCCGCTATCCGCACGCCTTCAGTGGCGGACAACGCCAGCGGATTGGCATCGCGCGGTCGCTGGTGTGTCACCCCAAGTTGATCGTCTGCGATGAATCGGTGTCCGCGCTGGATGTGTCGGTCCAGGCGCAGATCCTCAACCTGTTGAAAGAACTGCAGCAAGAGCTGAATCTTTCCTATATCTTTATCGCCCATGACTTGGCGGTGGTGGAGCACATCTCCGACCGGGTGGCGGTCATGTATGTGGGCAAGATCGTCGAGCTGGCCAAGTCGGACGAAATGTTCAACCATCCGCGCCACCCATACACCGAGGCGCTGCTGTCGGCAGTGCCGCTGCCGGACCCGACCCGCAAGTCAGCGCGGATGATCCTGGAAGGCGAAGTCGCCAACCCTGCTCATCCGCCGAGCGGCTGTTACTTCCACCCGCGCTGTCCTTATGCGACCTCACAATGTAAAAACGAAACGCCACAATGGCGCGAAATCACGCCGGAGCATTTTGTCTCTTGCCATCATGCCGACCAACTTCAACTGAAGGGGATGATGTAGGCGTAGGTTCAAACCATCAGAACAGGCTACTCAACGGGCAGGAGCAAGCCAAATATAGGCGAATAGGATCTCTTTCATGAATTTCGGCAGCAACCCGACGCTTATCGCGCGGCGACGGCACGCATGTGACCCGCACCGCCCGCAGTATCACTTCACTGCGCCCGCCAACTGGCTGAACGACCCCAACGGTCTTATCCAGTGGCAGGGGCAGTATCATCTGTTCTATCAGCACAACCCCCATGCCCCGGTCCACGGCAGTATCCACTGGGGTCATGCGGTCAGTGACGATCTTGTCCACTGGCGCGATCTGCCTATTGCGCTCGCGCCCACGCCAGGCGGCCCTGATGCGCGCGGGTGCTGGTCCGGCTGTACGGTGGACGACAATGGGCTGCCCACGCTCGTCTACACAGGCGTTGCCCCCCAGGCGGTGAGCATCGCCACCAGCACGGACGGCCTGCTGACCTGGGACAAATGGGCAGACAACCCCGTGATCCCCGGGCTGCCAGCCGAGCTGGCTGCGACCGCAGGCGGCGATTTCCGCGACCCCTTCGTATGGCGCGCCGACGGCCAGTGGCACATGGTCATCGGTACGCGGATCGCAGGCGTGGGGGGCCTGGTGCTACGCTACCGCTCGGATGACCTGCGGGACTGGGAGTACCTGGGGCCAATCCACCGCGGTAATCTCAACCAAACCGCCCCCTTCTCGACGGGCGCGATGTGGGAATGCCCCAACCTGCTCGACTTCGGGGCGAAGCAGGCCCTCATCATCTCGGTCCAGGATCCCGCCTGGCGCCTAATGTACCCTTTCTACGTCACGGGTATCCTGGGGCTTTCCGGCTTCGAGGTTGAACGACAGGAGATCCTGGTGCATCCGGGCACCGGCGGCGATTTCTACGCGCCGCAAGCGTTGCGGCGAAACGATGGTAGCTACCTGCTGTGGGGCTGGCTCAACGAAGGCCGCAATGAGGCCGCGCGCCGGCAAGCAGGCTGGGCTGGTGCGCTATCCCTGCCGCTGCGAGTCTCGTTGACGTCTGACGGCAGCCTGGCCCTCGAACCCACGCCCGAAGTGCAGGCCCTGCGCGGCCAACACTGGCATTGCGATGGCGTCGCGCGCGCAGCCGAATCCAACGCGTGGCTAGAAAATGTGCGCGGTGACTGCCTGGAGATCATCGCGCAGGTGGAGCCGGGCGCTGGCGCAGAAGTTGGTTTCAAGGTGCGCTGTACACCGGAGGACGAGGAATATACGACGATCATGATCCAACAGGCGGCCCAGCGGATCGTGATCGAGCGTGATCACGCCAGCCTAGACACCGAGGTCGATCGCGCCCCGTGCGTCGCGCCGATCACATTGGCCGCAGGTGAGTCGGTGACCCTACACATCTTCCTCGACCGCTCGGTGGTGGAGGTCTTCGCCAACGGTGGCCGGACCAACCTGGTCACCCGCATCTATCCCACACGACCGGACAGCCTGGGCGTCCGCCTTTTCAGCCGCGGTGGTTCGGCGAAGGTGACATCGCTGGATGTCTGGACGATGGGGGCGATCTGGCAGGTTGAGGAACTGGTAGATTAGGCGACGAGAAGACAGAGAATGTAGTCATGGCCCTGTGGAGTTTTGGTCTTACTCCAACTGATCTTGCGCGCCTCATCCTTGTTTTTCGCGTATCGTCAATTTGACACCGTTAGCGAATTAAAGTATGATACACTCTGCAAGATGTAGTAAGTCCTTTGATGTGCCAAGCAAATGAGCCGTAAAGACTTTAAGTCTTACGGCTCTTTTATTTTACCGTTGGGAACGACCACGTTTTGCACCATGGCTACGGTTGTAGCGCAGGATCATAATTTGGAAAAGGAGTTTTCAACATGGCAGTTCGCGAAAAGGGCGTCGTCAAGTGGTTCAACGATCAGAAGGGCTTCGGCTTCATTACGCCTGAGTCCGGCGCAAAAGACGTATTTGTCCACCAGTCCGCAATCATGGGTCAGGGCTTCCGCAGCCTGGCCGAAGGCGATCACGTCGAGTTTGCAATCGAACAGGGACCCAAAGGCCCGTCGGCTAGCAACGTCCAAAAGATCTAGTGACTCGCGCGCGTGATGCGCGGGTTGAAAAATGCACGAGGAGGCAATCGTCGAGATTACCTCCTCCCGTGCTCAGTAAACGAGAAGGATTCGGTCATTGATCGGGTCCTTCTCGTTTGTATTCCGAATATCAACGTCGGCTGGCGTCTGCAATGCCAAATGTCGAACCAAACGACCCAGCAGGAGTAGCATCGCTCCCAGTCCGAAGAGTACCCACCCTCGCTTGGCCAGGCCTGGCGGCGCCTGGTTGAACGCGGTGAAGTGAATACCAGTGGGAGGCGCTGGCGCCGTGTAGCGCACGATAACACCCGAATCGCTCACCGCCCAGCCGTCTATGGCCGACACCATGTCCACCGCAGACAGGGGATGGGTGGTAGGGCTGGCGGCTTGGGTCCAAGTAGTGCCATCCCAGTAAAGAATGGCCCCACCATTGCCCACTGCCCAGCCCTCCGCGGCTGAGACCATGACCACCGATCTCAGCCATTGCGTGGTCGAACTGGCGGCTTGCATCCACGCAGTGCCATCCCAATGTATGATGATGCCGTAGTTGCCCACGGCCCAGCCGTCCGTTGGCGACACCATGAACACAGAATTGAGTGAGCCAGTGGTTGGGCTGGTGACCTGTAACCAGTCGCTGCCGTTCCAATGCAAAATGATGCCGTAGTTGCCCACGGCCCAGCCATCCGTGGCCGATACCATGCTCACCGAACCCAAGCCCGACGATGTGGGGCTGGCCTCCTGCGTCCAGGCGTTGCCGTTCCAGTGTACGATATTGCCGCCTCCGCCAACTGCCCAGCCATCCGTAGCTGAGACCATTGCCACTGACAGCAGCCATTCCGTGGTTGGGCTGGCGACCTGTGTCCAGGCGTTGCCGTTCCAGCGTAGGATAACCCCATTGTAGCCCACCGCCCAGCCGTCCGTTGCTGAGACCATGTCCACTGAGAAGAGCGCCTCTGTCGTGGGGAGAGCGACTTGCGTCCAGGTGTTGCCGTTCCAACGCAACATGGTGTCGTAGGCCAGGGCCCAGCCGTCTGTCGCTGAAACCATGTCCACCGAAGTCAGGTCATGTTGTCGCGGACTGACGACATAGGCCCAAAAGCCGCCATTCCAGTGTATGATGATGCCCCCTTCGCCCACGGCCCAGCCGTCCGTTGGCGACACCATGAACACAGAATTGAGTGAGCCTGTGGTTGGGCTGGTGGCCACAGCCCAGGTGTCGCCGTCCCAGTGCAGGATAACCCCATTGTAGCCCACCGCCCAGCCGTCCGTTGCCGATACCATTCCCACTGAAAACAACGGCTCCGTGGCAGGAGTAGCGAACTGCACCCAGGCGCTGCCGTCCCAGTGAAAGAGGGTGTCGTAGCCCGCAGCCCATCCATCCGTTGCCGATACCATGGCGACAGAGCTTATGACCTGAGTCGTCGGGCTGGTGACCTGGGACCAGCTACTGCCATCCCAGTGCAGGATAACGCCCTCGCCCACTGCCCAGCCGTCCATGGCCGACACCATGGCGACCGACTTCAGGTCCGACAGTGTCGGGCCAACGACCTGCATCCAAGTGTTGCCATTCCAGTGTAAGATGATGCCCGCTTCACCCACAATCCACCCGTCGCTGGCCGAGGTCATGTCTACGGAATGGAGCGAACTCGTGAGGGGACTGGCAGCCTTTGCAGCAAGCGAAACTGGTGCTGAGGACCAGGTGCTGCCGTTCCAATGCAGAATGACGCCTCCTTCACCAACAGCCCAACCGTCCGTGGTCGAAACCATCGCCACTGAGAGTAGCCAGCCGGTGATCGGGCTGGTAACCTGAGACCACACGCTGCCATTCCAGTGCAGGATGATGCCGCCTTCACCGACGGCCCAGCCGTCCGTGGGCGAGACCATCGCCGCCGAGCTTAATGAGAGCTGGCACGGATTAGGATCATTCGGCCCCCAGCACTGCCAGTTGCCGGGGGCAACAGGTTGCGCCGAGGCTGCGTTGGTCACGGCTACGAACAGAGCAAGAACAAACGTCACGATGAAAGATTGGCTGTGTTTCATGGCGTCCTCCACGCGGCTATTAGCCCAATAAGCGTACGCTCAGTTGTTGTACGAAGGTTGGATGGCGGTTGAGATCGGCGCGCAGGCGCTCCAGATCGGCGCTGTAGCCCAGGCGGTCAGCCAGGAAGCGGTATTCTTCGCTGGCGGCCGGCGGCACGGTCAGGTCTTTGGTGTTGCCGCGCACCATGCGCAGGGCGTTGACCAGGCGACGGATGAACATATGGGCGTCACGCAGGCGCTCATAGTCGTCCTGAGCCAGGATGCCGGCCTGCGCCAGCGCGGCCAGGGCCTCGCGCGTGTTGGTCAGGCGCAGGGCCGGGTGCGCAAGGCCGTGGTTGATCTGCAGCCCCTGCACCAGGTATTCGATGTCCACCGCGCCGCCGGGGCTGAACTTGGCGTTGAACGCGCCTGCGGTGACCAGGTGACGCAACTGGCGTTCGCGCATGGCGCGCATGGCCGCGACATCGAATGGCTCGCCGGTGTAGACAAACTGATCGCGCTGCGCTACGATCTGGCGGCCAAACTCGGCATCGCCGGCGAGGGGGCGCAAGCGAATCAGGGCCTGGCGTTCATAGGCCCAGGCCGGGCCGCCGGGCGCAAAGTAACGCTGAAATGAGGCCAGGGAGACGGCCAGGCTGCCGGCTTTGCCGTACGGGCGCAGGCGCAGATCAATCTCAAAGATGCCCTCGCGCTTGGCGCGGATGGTACTGACAAAGGACTGCACCAGGCGCTCGTAGAACTCCGCGTTGGAGATGACGGCCGGGCCGCGCGTCTGACCACTGCCCGCGTAGATGAACAGCAGTTCGATGTCTGAGGCAAAGCCCAACTCGCGGCCGCCAGCCTTGCCCAGCGCGCACACCGTCAGCGGGCAAGCGGTTGGCGCAGATGCAGGCGTCTGGTCAGCCACAGGGTCGAGGAGAGGGGCGCCGTGCTCGGCGAGCAGTGGCTGCAGGACAACGCCAAAGGTGGCCTGCACCACCACATCCGCCAGATCGCTCAGCTCGCCGGAGAACTGACCAAACTCGGTCACATGGCCCAAGATATAGCGCATGTCAATGCGGAACATCTCGCGATCCTTGAACGCGTTGATCACGTCACGCCGGCCGGGCGCATCCGGCGTCGCGCGCAGGCGAGCATCCAGATCGGCGGCCAATTGTGCGCGGGGGCGCGCGGCGTGCAGCGCATCCACATCGCGTACCACCGGAAAGAGGTTGGCGTACTGCATACGCAGAAAGTCGTTCCAGAGGAAATCGCTGACGCCCAGCAGGCGGGCCAGCGCGCTCAACACCTCTGGCCGTTCCAGTGACACCAGTTCATCGGGCCAGTTGGGCTGGCTGAAGAGCTGGCCCAGGAAGGCGCGAAAGTGCAGCAGGGCCGATTCCGGGTCGGGCGAACGTGGCAGCAGATGGGTAAAGTGTTTGACCAGGACGATCGCGGCACGCAGCTCGCGCTGGCGCGCCGGCGCAGTGATCTTGTCGCCGCGGGCGTCGGTGACATAGAGAGTGTCATGCACATGGCTGCCGAGAGTGTCCACCGTGACCCGCGCAATGTAAAGGTCGTTGAGCGCCAACGCGTTGGTCAGTTCGTAGAGAAAGCCGGTCGTGTCCTGCGCCTCGATGGTCAGCACGGTGTAGCGCGCAGACTGCCGGTTGTCAATCTGCACTTCGATGGGGTAGAGCGTGCTGCCGCTGCTGCTCGCCTCACGCAGACGCGCGGCAAACCGTTTGACCAGAGCACCCTGCGCCAGCGCGCTCTGATGCTCCTGCAGCAGGCGCAAAAGCGCGTCGAGGTCGCGACGGTAACGCGTCCACACGTCCGGCGCCAGATCGTGTAGGGTGGGGCGCACCGTGAAGACATCTACGATCTTTTGCCGGACATCGGCCTCCGGCGGGCGCGTGGCCTGCAGGGGCGCGCGGCGCAGGCTATCGCGGTAGAACCCGCGCCCGCGGTCGCCGGGGGGCGCGGGGCCGCTGACCGGTTCGTAGGTGAAGACATCGCCATCCAGGATGTCGAAGCCATGCACCGCCAGCAGGCCGCAGATCAGCGATAGCTCGCCCAGGTAATCGAACGCTACGATGGTCACCCGCCACAGGCCGCCTTCGACCGCCGCGGCATCCACCTCCACCAGGTTAGCGGCGCTCAGGCGCGCGACAAGCGACGTGTGGCGTTCGATCTCCGCCTCGCTGAAGACCAGGGTGTAGGCGGGGTCAAGCCGGGCCAGGTGGCGCTGCACGGCCGGCGAGGCCATCGAGTCGGCCGGCGGCTGGGCCGGGTCCGCGGCGGGGACGCTGAGATCGCCCAGGTGGCGCAGATAGACCGCGCGAATGGCGGCGCGCTGCTGTTCGTAGCGGGCGAGAAAGCGCGCGCCGGCGTCGGCGCCGTTGAAACCGAGGCGCCGCGCAAAGGTGGTCAGTTCGTCTGCGGCCGTGGGCAGGCTGGAGGTTTGACGGTAGTGCATGAGCTGCAGGTAATGTTCGACGGCGCGCATGAAGATGTAGCCGTCGGACAGGGTGCGATAGTCGTCGGCGGTGATCAAATCGGCGCTGAAGAGCTGCGGCAGGGCTTCCAGGGTCTTGCCGGTACGCAAAGCTGGGCGCTCAGCGCCGTGCGCCAGTTGCAGATATTGGGCGACAAATTCGGCGTCCCGGATGGAGCCTTCGCCCAGTTTGACCTCACCCCAGGTGCGTCCGCGCGCGGCCAGGCTGGATTCGGTGCGCTGTTTCATGGCGGCCACGCTGGTGCGAACCTCTGCGGGCGTGGCGCTGAAGATGAACGGCTGCACCTGTTGCATGAAGTCCGCGGCCAGCGCGTCATCGCCGGCGATGACGCGCGCCTTGAGCAGGGCCTGTTTTTCCCACAGACGGGCGTCCTGGCGCAGGTAGCCCAGGTAACCATCGAGTGAGGAGACGAGCGGGCCGACGCCGCCCCAGGGGCGCAGTCGCATGTCCACCCGGTAGAGGAAACCCTCTGGCGTGGCGCGCACGAGGGCGTCAATCAGGTGCTGGCTGAGGGCCTGATAATCGGTAGGATGGTCACGGGCGATGAAGAGCAGGTCAATGTCTGAGCTGTAGTTCAGTTCTTCGCCGCCCAGTTTGCCCAGGGCGATGACGATGAAGCCGGCGCTGGCGCGCTCGGCGCGCCAGGCGGCCATGGTCAGGCATTGCCACACCAGGGCGTCGGCCAGGCGCGAGAGCTGCAGGGTCACTTTAGGCAGATCGAGCAGGCCGAAGAAGTCGGCCGCGCCGATGCGCAGCAGTTCCCAACGCTGAAAACGGCGCAGGGCGTTGAGCTGGTCGAACGGTTCGACAAAAGGCGCCAGGGCCTTCTGCGCTTCGGCATAGAGCTGCGCCGCGGTTTTGGGCTGTGACAGCTCGCGGCGTTCGCTGAACAGGCGAAAGTAGTCTGGATTGCGCAGGAGGATTTCGCTGAGAAAATGGCTGCCGGCAAAAAGGGTGATGAGCATTTCCACCTGGCGCGGGTTGGCTGCCAGGTAGAGAAACAGGTCGGCCGGCTGTGCCGCGCTGCGGGCGAAGCGTTCGAAGCTGACGAGGGCTGCAGTGGGGCTGGCCGCGCCGGCCACCGCGGGCAGCACAACGGCCAGACACGCGGCCAACGCCTCCTGGGTCAGTGCATCCTGGCTGATGCCTTGCAGCCGCCGCACCGCCGCGTGGGGGTCGGTGACCTGCGCGGCCGTCAACAGGTCGGCGGCCGCGGCCGGGGTCAGTTGCGCGCGCAGAAGTTCAAGATAGGGATTCATAGGTCAATTACAAAGGGCAGAAACCCGGCTGCTGCGAGAAGCCGGGTTTCTGCGACGACAAACGTCACGGGTTCAGGCCCAGCGCACCAGGGCCATTTCGTGTTTGTTGAACAGGTCGGGATGCACGGGAACGATGCGCACGCCATAGATGATCTGGCCGCTGGCGGCGGGGGCAAGCAGGCCACGGTAGAGATAGCCGCCATCGTCGGTGCGCCCCACAAGCTGCATCGGCTCGTCGGTGAAGCCAACGGCGCCATCCTGGAAACCGTGGACGATCTCCACCGCCACCTCGGAGGGCGTCAATCCGCTCAGGCGCACGGTTGCGTTTATTTCGACCGGTTCGCCCACGGTCAGTTGACCATCGCGCGGGCCGCTGGCTTCGATGAACATCTGCGGCCAGTGGAACTGGACGCGATGCTTCCACTCGGCCACCTCGCGGGCGCGTGCGTAACCGTTGGCGCTCATCACCGCGTCATGACGCGCGGCCGGCACGTACATGTCGGTGGTGTACTCTTTGATCATGCGCGCCATGCTGAAGAGCCAGCCAGCACTGCTCATCGAGGCCCGCGTGATGTTCAGCCAGCGACGAGAAATACCATCGTCGTCGCGCTGGTAATAGGCCGGCACGACCTCATCTTCCAGGGTGGTGTAGAGGGACAGGGCGTCAGCTGCGTCCTGCGTAGCCTCATCCTTGTACATGCGTTCTTCGCCGATGGACCAGCCATTGCGACCGTCGTAACCCTCAGCCCACCAACCGTCGAGGACACTCAAATTGGGGCAGCCGTTGAGCGCGGCTTTTTGACCGCTGGTGCCGCTGGCTTCACGCGGGCGCCGCGGGTTGTTCAGCCAGACATCTACGCCCTGCACCAGGTAGCGCCCGATGTTCATGTCGTAGTCCTCGATGAACATCACCTTGTGCTCGAAATCGGGGTGCTGGGCAATCTGGCAGATCTGGCGAATGAACTCCTTGCCCGGTTCGTCGGCCGGGTGTGCCTTGCCCGAGAACAGAATCATGACCGGGCGTTCGCGGTTGGACACCAGGCGTTTGATGCGCTCCACATCGCTGAAGATCATGGTGGCGCGCTTGTAGGTTGCGAAGCGGCGGGCAAAGCCGATGACCAGGGTATTCGGGCTGAAGAAGGTGGCAATCTGCTTGAGCCGCGCCGGCCCTTCGCCCATGCGGTAGGCCCGATTTGTGGCGCGTGCCTCCATGAAGCGGAAGAGGCGCTCCTTGCCTTCCTGCAGCGCCGACCACAGCTCTTCATCCGGAATGTTGTAGACACCCTGCCAGAGCGTGGGATCGTCAATGCGCATGCGCCAGTCCGTGCCCAGGTATTTATCGAACAGGGGACACAGCGCGGGCGAGAGCCAGGTTTCCGTGTGTACGCCGTTGGTGATGTGGCCGATGGGCACCTCGGCTGCCGGAGTACCGGGCCACAGCCAGGTCCACATTTCGCGCGAGACTTCGCCATGCAGCTTGCTGACGCCGTTGGCCTGTCCGGAGCAGCGCAACGCCAGCACCGTCATGCTGAAGGTGGCGCCCCAGGGCTGATCCTGGCGCGCAAACTGCAGGAAGGCCTCGCGATTGATACCCAATTGGCCCCAGTAGTGCCCAAAGTGTTTGTCCATCATGTCGAAACCGAAGGCGTCATGGCCTGCAGGCACCGGCGTATGCGTGGTGAAGACGCAACTGGCGCGGGTAACCTCCAGCGCCTGCTGGAAAGTCAACCCTTGATTTTGCACCAGTTCGCGGATGCGCTCCAGGCCCAGGAAGGCCGCATGGCCTTCGTTCATATGCCAGACGGCGGGGTCGTAGCCCAACGCGCGTATGGCCCGCACGCCGCCGATGCCAAGCACGATCTCCTGCGAGATGCGGATCTCGTTATCACCGCCGTACAGCCGGGCCGACAGCTCGCGGTCTTGGGGGTCGTTGAGCGGCACATCGGTGTCCATCAGGAAGAGCGGGATACGTCCCACCTGGACCTTCCAGATTTTGGCGTAGACCGCACGGCCCGATAGGTCAACCTTGACAATGACCTCCTCGCCGTTGCTGTTGCGCGCGGCCGTCGTTGGCACTTCG
Source organism: Candidatus Amarolinea dominans (assembly GCF_016704685.1). Taxonomy (NCBI): domain Bacteria; kingdom Bacillati; phylum Chloroflexota; class Caldilineae; order Caldilineales; family Candidatus Amarolineaceae; genus Candidatus Amarolinea; species Candidatus Amarolinea dominans. Next base: position 214,074 of record NZ_JADIZS010000006.1, on the reverse strand, counting down.
TCGAACTTGATCTTGCTGTAGAATGCATCCTGGCGGCCATCGCCGGTGATGCGTTGGGTAAAATAGCCGCCAGAATAGAGAAAACCCACGCCAATGAACGGCAGGCCCAAGTCACTGGCGGCCTTGCAATGATCGCCCGAAAGGACGCCGAGGCCGCCCGAATAGATGGGGAGCGCTTCGTGCAGGCCAAATTCAGCCGAAAAATAGGCGATGCTCTTGCCCTTCAATTCCGGGTAGGTCTGATCGAACCAGGTGGCGTCCGGGTGCATGTAGGCGTCGAATGCAGCCATGACCCGGTCGTACAGTGCGGTGTAGTTCTCATCGCCGGCGGCCTGGTTGAGGCTCTTCTGACTGACCTCACGCAGAAACTTGACGGGATTGTGCGCGAGGCTGTCCCACAGAGACACATTCAGGGTGGCATAGAGGGCCTGCGCATCGGGGTTCCAACTCCACCACAAATTATCGGCTAATTCGTGCAGGCGTTGGATGCGCTCGGGGATGTGGGGAAAAACGGAAAGGGTTCCGAGGATATTCACAACAAGAGCTCCTTTACCCGCGAGGGGTATGCACCATAGATCAGGACCATCACCTTACAATCACAGTTTAGACAGGATAGCGCAACTTGTCAAGCTGGTTGCCGTGCGCGCTGATACGCTGCTGTATCGCACCTTTGTTCGCATTTCCGGCCTGTTTGTGGTAAAATAGGCCGGTGAATAGCGAAACAACACCAAAACTTAGCGTCATCGAAAGCATTGCAGCCGGATTTCGGGTTTTGGCCCGCGCTCCCTGGCTCATTCTCGTACCGGTTCTACTCGATGTGGCCCTCTGGCTTGGCCCCCAATTATCGGTACAACCCCTGATGACGCCACTGGTGGCTGCCGTGCAGGCCCCACCAGGCACGACCTTGACCAGCGAGTACCAGGAAGCCCTGGATGCCAGCCGTCAACTGCTGACCCAATTCGGCGATCAATACAACCTGTTGTCGGTCCTGGCCAACGGCCTGCTGGGGACGCCCAGCCTGATCAGTGACATTGGTCTGGGTCAGAGCATCACACGCCAGGCAGGACGACTCGATCTGTCATCGTTTGGCTCGCTGACCGGTTGGTTGGTGGGCCTGCTCATCCTCAGTGTCATTATCGGCGCGCTCTACCTGGTGCTCATTGCCCAGCATGTGCGCGCCGCGCCTTTGTCGCTGCCCGCCCTGGCCCGCAGTTTTGTGCGCACGTTGGGGCGTCTGCTGATCTTCACCCTGTTGATCGGTTTGCTACTGGCGCTGGCCAGTATCCCCCTGGCGCTGTTCGCCGGCGTGCTGACGCTGGTGGGAGGCGCGGCCGGCACCCTGTTCGCGGTATCATTGGTCGTATTTGTTGGCTGGTGGGTCCGGCTCGGTTTTACCTTCATGGTGCCTGCGCTGGTGTTGGATGAGGTCGGTCTGCGCCAGGGCATCTGGCGCAGCATCAACCTGGCGGCGCGCAATCTGCTCAGCACCATGGGCCTGGTCATCGTGCTGAACCTGATCGGCACCGGCTTCAGCCTGGTGTGGCAGCGCCTGGCAAGCGGGCCGCTTGGGATGGCGATCGGCATCCTGGGCAATGCCGCACTCGGCACCGGGCTGCTGATCGGCGTGTTTATTTTCTATCGCGACCGCATGCAGCGCTGGCAGGCGGACATCACCAACCTGGCGACAGCGTAAGGGCTTGCGAGCGGCGATCTCCCGACCGCCGCAGAACGATGATGAATGACCCGCACGCTCACAAGCGCATGGGGCGCCATGGGGGTCAAGTGAGCGCCGCAGAAATAGTAGACCATGCACATAGAGCCGGAGGAGACATAAGATGGCAGGAAAACAAAACGGGGCGAACGGCAACCGGCCTGAGATGCAATACGAAGCCAGTGATATTCAGGTACTCGAAGGGTTGGAGGCAGTACGCCGCCGCCCAGGCATGTACATCGGCGGCACGGACGGCAAGGCGCTGCATCACATGGTGTATGAGGTCACCGATAATGCGGTTGACGAGGCCATGGCAGGCTATTGCACGCACATCGAGGTGGTGATTCACCCCGATGAAAGCGTCAGCGTCATTGACAACGGCCGCGGTATCCCGGTGGGCATTCAACCGCAGACCGGCCAGCCGGCCGTCACCGTTGTCCTGACCAAGCTGCACGCCGGCAGTAAGTTTGGCGGCGGCGGATACAAGGTGTCGGGCGGCTTGCACGGCGTCGGCGTTTCGGCTGTCAACGCGCTGTCGGATTGGCTGGAGGTGCGCGTGCGGCGTCACGGCCATATTTACCGCCAACGCTTCGAGCGCGGCACGCCCGTCAGCGAACTGGAGATCATCGGCGATGTGCCCGAGGACGATACCGGCACGATCATCACCTTTCTGCGCGACCCCACCATCTTCGAGGTCCTGGAATACCGCTACGAGACGCTTCTGCAGCGCTTCCGCGAGATGGCGTTTCTGAACCGCGGCCTGAAGATCACCTTTATGGATGAACGCGGCGCGTTCGACAAACAGGGGCAGCAGGTGGCCTATCCCCATGCCACCACCTTCTACTTCGAGGGCGGCGTCAGCAGCTTTGTGCGCTATCTGAACAAGAACCGCGCGGTGCTGCACGAGCCGATCTACGCGCAGAGGGAAGTGGATGGCACACAGATCGAAGTCGCGGTGCAGTATACCGATGGCTATAACGAATCCAGCTACAGCTTTGCTAACACCATCAACACCCCGGACGGCGGCAGTCACATGACCGGCCTGCGCTCCGCGCTGACGCGTTCGCTCAACGATTATGCGCGCAAGATCGGTTTCATCAAGGAAGGCGACGCCAGTTTCACTGGTGAGGACACCAAAGAAGGGCTGACCGCCATCGTCAGCGTCAAGCTGCCGGACCCGCAGTTCGAGAGCCAGACCAAGGTCAAGCTGCTCAACGCCGAAGTTCGCGGCCAGGTGGAATCGGCTGTGGTCGAGGCGCTGAACGCATGGATGGAGCAGTTCCCCAAAGAGGCGAAGGCGATTGTGGAAAAGTGCCGCACCTCGGCGCGCGCGCGCGAAGCGGCCCGCCAGGCGCGTGACCTGGTCTTCCGCAAGAGCGCGCTGGAGAGCATGACCCTCCCCGGCAAACTGGCCGACTGCTCCGAACGCGATCCGAGTAAGGCAGAGATCTATATCGTAGAAGGAGATTCGGCCGGAGGCTGTTTTTCGGGAGAGACACAGATTGCGCTGGCAGATGGGCGAGCCTTGAGTCTCAAGGAGATCGTTGCCGAACACCAGGCCGGTTTGAAGCATTTCTGCTATACGATACGCCATGACGGCAAAATCGGCTTGGAGCAGATCGTCAACCCTCGCATGACGAAGGCTGGCGCGGAAGTCATCCGCGTCACGCTCGATAATGGAGAGACGATTGTCTGCACGCCCGATCATCCATTCATGCTCCGAGATGGAAGTTACAAGCCAGCAGCATCACTTGCCAATGGGGATTCACTAATGCCCCTGTATCGTAAGCTGTCGGACATGAAAGAACCAGCAAACTACAATCATCGTGTGGCGGTGGTCGAAAGATTGGCAGAATGGATAGACGTATACGACATCGAGGTGCCGCATTCACACAATTTTGCCCTGGCGAGCGGCGTATTCGTCCATAATAGTGCCAAGCAGGGTCGTGATCGCAGGTTCCAGGCCATCTTGCCTCTGCGCGGCAAGATCCTCAATGTGGAGAAGGCGCGGCTGGAGAAATCGCTGGCCAATCGCGAAATTCAAGCCCTGATTACCGCCCTGGGCACCGGCATTGGCAACGATTTCTCGCTGGACAACCTGCGCTATGGCCGGGTTGTGATTATGAGCGTGGATGGCGAGGAATTGACCTTCGTCAAGGACCCGGCCGGGCGCATCTGCGCCGAGCGGGTAGGGCCGTTCATTGACTGGCTGTGGGAAACGGGCGCGAATCCGTCAGCCTATCAAGTGATCTGTTTCGACGCGACGTCGGGCCAGGTGCGCTTCAAGCCCATCAAGGCCGTTCTGCGCCACGATCACGATGGCCCGCTCTTCGAGATCAAGACGACCTATGGCCGGAGTGTGCGAGTGACCGGCGAGCACAGCGTCTTTGTGGCCGATGCGGATGGCAAGCCGGTGCTCAAGCGGGGCGACGAGGTTCGCCCCGGCGATCTCCTGGTTGCACCCGGACGATTGCCGCTCAGCCAGCCGGCGCCGGCGCAGCTTGACCTTCTCCAGGCCTTCCTGGCGCTGGATGAGGCCCTGGACACAGACCTGGTGGTGCGCGGTATTGGCGTCGAGGCGTGGTACAAGGCCACGGTGCGCGCTGAATATGCCGACGCCCCGCAGATGGTGGAGCCGCGGGTGACGATTCCACCCGACGTTGGCAACTTGCTCAAGGCGCAGCGCCAGGCCCTGGGCCTGAGTCAGGCTGACATCTGTGAGGCGGTGGGAATTCGTCAACCGGTCACGTACTATGCCTGGGAAAAAGGCAGCGGTCGTCCCGCCCTGGACCATTTCCTTCGTTATGTGGACCTGCTGGGTATCAACAGACAAACGGTTCTCTCCCAGGTCACGGTGGGGAACAGTCGCCTGGATCATATCTGGAACACGCAGTATCGGGCTGCGCCGGCCAATCGCGTGCGCAATTACGTGACTCTGTCGCGGCTGCAGGACGCTGATTTGACCTTGTTAGGTGACAACATCTGTCTGACTCCGCGCCATTACGCCGACCAGGGAGTGCCGCGTTACTTGCCCATTGATGAATCGCTCATGCTGCTGCTTGGCTTCTTTGTGGCTGAAGGCTCCCTGAGCCAGCGCAACGGTGTGCGCCTGTCCATCGGAAAGCGGAACGAAGCCCTGGTGCCTGAACTCACGGAGGCGATCAAGCGAGTCTTTGGACTGGAGCCAACCTGGTATGCCGCAGCGGATGGGCGTGCGCATGAGCTGCGAATCTTGAATCGAGTCGTCACGGCGGTGTTCCGTCTGCTGTTCGGCTTCGACGGCGTCCATGCCGAAAGCAAGCACATTCCTGATCTTGTGTTCAATGTAGACCAATCCATGCAGATTGCGTTCCTGCGCGGCTATTTCCTCGGCGACGGCACCCTGAGCACGCGCGCGATGTCCTTCACGACGACATCGGAGCTGCTGGCCAACCAATTGATGTATCTGCTGGCCGCGCATGGGGTGACAGCATCCTTGTCGCAGCGTGAGCCGACGGGGCAGCCGAGCGGTTTGATTCGCGGCAAGCCGGTCATCACGCGGCGCACGGCCTTTCACGTGACGGTGTCCGGGCGCGGGGCCATGACTACCCTGGCGTTGATCTGGCAGGATCATCAGCGGGCGCCTGACGTGCGCAGTTGGCTGGCAACCGATGCTGGTCATGGCGGACCGCATGCAGCCACCCCGCTGCGCGGTGATCTGCTTGGTCTTGCAGTTCGTTCGGTACACCAGACGCCGGCGTCCAAGCGCAAGGTTTACGACTTTTCGGTTGAAGGAGACGAAAACTTCATCGCCGGCGTCGGCGGCATAGCGCTGCACAACACAGACGCTGACGTGGACGGTAGCCACATCCGCACGCTGCTGCTGACGATGTTCTTCCGCTACATGGAGTCGTTGATCGAAAAGGGACATCTGTACATCGCGCAACCGCCCCTTTATCTCGTCAAGAAGGGCAAAGATCAGCGCTACGCCTACTCGGATGCAGAGAAGGATCGCCTGGTGAAGGAGATGGGGAGCGACAGCGGCAACCTGGTCGTGCAGCGTTACAAGGGTCTGGGCGAAATGAATCCAGAGCAGTTGTGGTCCACCACCATGAACCCGGAGAACCGCACCCTACTGCAGGTGACCATCGAGGACGCGGCGGCGTCTGATCGCACCTTCGACATGTTGATGGGCGAAGCGGTGCCCCCGCGCAAGCGTTTCATCCAGACGCACGCCAAGCAGGTCAGGAATCTGGATGTATGAGAAGTCATTGACAGAGACTTCCGAAGCCTTGATGACTTCGGAAGTCTCATGTGAGGACCGTTATAAATCGCTGCTGGTCATGTTATAAATCGCTGCTGGTCATGATGAAGAGCGGCTTCATCTCGAAGCTCTTGTAGTGAGGGCGTAGGCGCTCGGTGTTGTAGAAGCGCCCGACATCCACCACCTTCTTGGTGCTGGTCACAACGTCCAGCGGCACGTGATCGTAGCGTCCGTTCTTCAGTACCACCAGCCGGCCATGCAAGTTTTGCAGGATCAAGTCCAACGCCAGGTTGCCGTAGGCCATCGGCACCACCGAGTCAATGGCGTCGGGGTCGCCGCCGCGCACCAGGTAGCCCAGCTTCTGGTTGATACATTCGATCTTCTTGCCGTTGTTGAATTTGGCCGAGGTCTCCTTGAGCTTTTCCGAAACCACGTCGCCGATGCCGCCCAGTTTGGCATGACCATACGCGTCCTTCTCCGCGTTGTGAAAAATCATCTCGCCGCCCTCGAACATGGCGCCTTCGGAAACCAGCACCACAGAATACTTGCTGGGGTTCTTGAAACGATCGGCCACGAGCAATTCAGTTAGATGCTCCACGTTGAATCTGTACTCCGGGATCACACAGCGATTGGCGACGCCGGCCATGGTTGGCAGCATGGCCGTGAACCCGGCATAGCGGCCAAACACTTCCATGACCAGAAAACGCTCATGCGAGCCGGCCGAAGTACGCAGGATGTTGGTCATCGCAATCGTGCGGGTGACGCAGGTGCTGAAACCGATGCAGTAATCGGTGCCAGGCACGTCGTTGTCCATCGTCTTGGGAATGGCGACCACCTTGAAACCTTCCTGCGCCAGGCGCACGCCGTAGCTCAAGGTATCATCACCGCCGATGGGGATCATGTAATCCACGCCCAACCAGGCCAGGTTCTTGAGCACTTCCGGGGTCAGGTCGTTGGTGTCTGCCTGGTATTGCTCCTGCAGATGTGCGGGCACGCTCTTGCGTGACACGGTGCTGGGCCGCGTGCGCGAACTGTGCAGGAAGGTGCCGCCGGTGCGGCCCGCTCTGTTCACCACCTCTTCCGTCAGCCACTGGAAGTTATCGCTGTTGTCAGCCTTGTCATCGCGCATGATGTCAATGGCGCCGGCCCAGCCGTGACGGATGCCGACCACCTTGTAGCCCTCGCGCAGTGCCCGGATCGTCACGGCGCGAATGGCCGGATTGAGTCCGGGCACGTCGCCGCCGCCGGTCAGGATACCAATAACGCCCTTGATCTTGTTGATGTTTGCCATAAAGTCAACCTCTGTCTGTCCTCGTCTGTTCATCGGATGGTGATCGAATTTTGCTCCTGAGCCAGGCCCCCCATGGACACCTGAACCCACGACCAAAGTATAGCCATGCATGTCAGCCTGACTATGGTCTATATCATACCCCTACAGGGGGTCTCTCCGGTCCGATCTCCAATCTTTAATCTCCGGTCTCCGGTCTCCGGTCTCCAATTGACAGCATCTCCCGCCGGTGTACAATGGCTGGAGTATTGGAATTTACGAATGAGGCGAACCATGCAATCTCCAGACGACCAAGACCAGGCGATGGGCGTAGCGCCCTGGGAAGAACGGCAGCCCAACGGCTTTGGCTGCATCTTCATCGGCACCGGCGGCGCATTTGCCATCCTCACCGTCCTGAGTTTTATTTTTTTCCAACGCACCGGTCTTTTCGATGTCGTGTCGTTGGGGCTAATTCTGTTTGTGGCGATCTTCGCCGTGGCTCAAATTTGGCTCGGCGTATGGCTGCTGCGCGGGGCGCGGTCGGCGCGTTGAGTTTCACCACGCCGGGGTTAGCCCTTAGCGTCCCATTGGCGTTCTGTCAGTAAGGCGCCCATACGAGTGAAACGAGCTGCCAACTCGCCCCCCTTTGTTCCGGTGATTGGGATGAGTATATCAAAAAAGGCCGGTGTTCAACACCGGCCTTTTTCACGATCATCAGGGGAGCAGTTGGTTTTAGCGGTTGCGCTTAGCGGCCATACGCACACCGCCGCCCATCATCAGGAGAGCAGCGCCAGCCAACAGGGCCAACAGCATGATGTTCTCGCCGCCAGTCGTGGGCAGGGTTGTCGGCGCAGCGGCGCTCGCATGGGTTGAATCCACACTCGGAACCGCTACCAGCGCCGGCTCACCGCCAGCCAGACCCATCGCGAAGACGGTGTAAACCGAGCCATCGTCCAGCTTGACGCCAGGAACGGACAGAGCTACAGTCTCAGTGCCGGCCAGGCGCACTTCCAGGTCATACGTGCCGGCATCCACCGGCGTGTAGTCGCCTACACCCTTGAAAGCCACGTTGCTGAAGATCACTGGCCCACCCTTGACGGCAATATCAACGGCCGGAGCGTCAGGAGACGCATGGACGAAGCGCACGTGAGCCTTGCCAGCGGCCGGGGCGCTGTTGTTATCAACCAGAACCAGCGGCTCGATGTTGGCGAGCTTACCAACGGCGACAACGGTGTAATCCTTGTCGTTGTCCAGGGTCAATGTAGCGGAAATCACGGCCGGTTCAGTCTGGCCTGTGGGAACAACCTGCACCTTGTGCTCGCCCGCGGTCAGACCGGCGTACTGCGTAATGCCCTTGAACGGTGCATTGGTGAAAGCCTTAGCCCCATCTACCCACACATCAACAGCCGGTGCATCCGGTGAAGCATGAACAACACGGACCCGTGGGCCTGCAGCATACGCGCTGAGCGCAGAAACCATCAGGGCGGCAACCATCACAAGCAACACTGTGCTCTTGAAAAGACGACCGAACTTCATCACTGTAATCTCCTTGAAACTCGTCTGAAACATTGATAGTTTGTTTTTACATTAAACAAACCATTTACTAACATGATGCAAAGTTTATACATCTCTTGTCGTTTGCACAGTGTTCGTCATTACAATCTCAGCTCAGAAAACCTACCCTTGAGAGGCTCCGAGTTTGTGCATTCAAGGGTTGTGACGGGGATGACGCCCACAAGACCTTGCACTTTTGCCGCTTTCGGGGTACCATGAAATTGCTTGCAGTCGCCGGCGGTTGGTCCGCGGCGGTGCAGTCGCGAAATGTTGGTTCGCAGTATGCGCCAGCAAACAGGAGGGTTGTTGCTATGAAACCTGATCGAACATCCCTGACCCGGCTCGTGGCGGGGAACAACGGCTTTGCCGTTGATCTCTACCGGCAGCTCAGCAAGGCCCAGGGCAATCTTTTTTGTTCTCCGTTTTCGTTGTCCAGCGCGCTGGCGATGACCTTCGCCGGCGCGCGCGGCAACACGGCCGGCCAAATGGCCCAGACTCTGCACTTCGACCTGGACGACGAGGCGCTTCACGCCGCTTTTGCCCAACTGCAGGCCAGCCTGGCCGCGGCCCAACGACCCGGCCAGGTGCAGTTGGCGCTGGCGAACTCCATCTGGCCGCAGATCGGCTACCCGTTCCTGCCAGAATTCCTGGCGCTGCTGCAGCGGTTCTACGGCGTCAGCATCACGCCCGTGGATTATGCCACAGCGACCGAAGCGGCGCGCCAGGCAATCAACACCTGGGCCGAGCAGCACACCGCCGGCAAAATCAAAGACCTGTTGGAACCCGGCATTCTCGACGAATTGACGCGCCTGGTGCTGGTCAACGCCATTTACTTCAAGGGAACCTGGCTCTACCAGTTCGATCCGGCGCACACGGCCGAGGCGCGCTTCTGGCTGACGGCCAGTGAGCACGTCACCGCGCCGCTCATGCAGCAGACCTGCCGCCTGCCGTATGCAGAGGTTGACGACATCCAGGTCTTGAGCCTGCCCTACGCCGACGACGCTCTTTCGATGGTCGTGCTCTTGCCTGCCAGGGAAAAGGGGCTGGCCGGTCTCGACGCGCTGTTCACCGCGGAACGCCTGGATCACTGGCTGTTGGGTCTGCAAGAGCGAGAGGTGCAGGTCTTCCTGCCGCGGTTCAAGATCTCCAGCACCCTCAGGCTGGACGCCACCCTGCAAGCGTTGGGCATGACCGACGCGTTCGACGATATGATCGCCGACTTTTCCGGCATGGACGGCATCCCACGCTGGCTCTACATCGCCGCAGCGGTGCAGAAGGCCTGGGTGCAGGTGAACGAGGAGGGTACGGAGGCGGCCGCGGCCACAGCCGTTGTCATGAACTTTCGCTGTGTGTCAGAGCCGCCGCCGGTCTTCCGCGCCGATCATCCCTTCGTCTTTCTCATCATGGACCACGCCACGCGCAGCATTCTGTTTTGCGGCCGCGTGGTGGATCCCAGCGGCGCGGAGTAGAACCGTGGATCACGCCTTTCTCTGCCACGAATTTCACTAATTTGCACGAATTTCAGGATCTTTTCGTGTCAATTCGTGCAATTCGTGGCAAAAGTCCGCCCGGCTTTCTCTGCCACGAATTTCACTAATTTGCACGAATTTCAGCTTCTGCCTTCGTGTCAATTCGTGCAATTCGTGGCAAAATCTGGCGCGGCGGGGGATTGACCGCGGCGTCCGCTTGCGGTATGATTGCCTGCGCACGGTGTCCTGGCCGAACGTCCTCTGCTCTTGACGATCATGGCGCAGCTGCACGCCTTCACCGGGCAGTTGCCCGAAGACCGCACCCAACTGTACACCGAGGCGGTGCAATTCTTGAACAACGACTGGAACAAGGCCGGCGTGTTCATTGATTACATTCGTGAGCGGGCCGGTCTGCTCATCCGCCACAAGACCGAAGCCTACACCTTTCCACATCGCACCTTCCAGGAATTTCTGGCCGCGTGTCACCTGGCCAGCCTGCCCGATTATGCGAGCGAGGCGGCGCGGCTGGTCCGTGCAGAGCCAGACCGCTGGCGCGAGGTTTTTCTGCTGGCAGCCGGCTATTCTGCCCGCATCAATCTGTTGGGTCAGGCGCTCAACGCCGTCAACGCGCTCTGCCCCTTCGAACCGGACGCGCCGCGGTCGGCAGCGCCGGCAAACTGGCCGGCGGCGCCGCTTGCCGCCATGGCGCTGCTGGAAATTGGCCTGGTGGGCGTGCAGCGAGAACCGGTGGGCCAGGCTGTGCAACAACGTGTGCAGCGCTGGCTGCAGATTGGTATGCGACATGATGCCTTGACGCCCCGCGAGCGAGCCGAGGCCGGCGCGGCCTGGCGCGGCTGGGCGACCCGCGGGATGAGGTGCTGACCAGCGCGGCCATGGAGTTCTGCTATGTCCCGGCCGGGCCGTTTTGGATGGGAAGCCGGGACGATCCGGATGCGGAGAGGGACGAGCAGCCGCACCGGCTGGAAATCCCTTACGGCTACTGGATCGGCCGCTACCCGGTGACGAACGCCCAGTTCGGGGAGTTTGCGGCCGCGGGCGGTTACCGCGAGGCGCGTTACTGGCGCGAGGCCAGGGCGGCGAAATACTGGAATTCGGACGGGTACAAGGGCTGGCGAGACAACGAGCGGCGCCAGAAGCCGCGCGATGTGGGCGAACCGTACACTCTCCCCAACCATCCGGTCGTCGAGGTGAGCTGGTACGAGGGGCTGGCGTACACGCGCTGGCTGCAGGAATGGCTGACGGGACAGATCCCGGCCGGGTGGCGCGTGCGTCTGCCCAACGAACCGGAGTGGGAGAAGGCGGCGCGGGGCGGAGTGGAGATGCCGGCGCAAAAGTTGCTGCGGTTGGTTACAGAAGGGCTGACCGACGAGAGGGCGCCGACGATGCATCCCAATCTGCAGGAACGGCAGCGCTACCCGTGGGGGAACGAGCCGGACGCCAACCGGGCAAACTACGACGAGAGCGGGATCGGGACGACGAGCGCGGTGGGCTGTTTTGCGGGCGGCGCGAGTGTGTACGGGGTGGAGGAGCTGAGCGGCAACGTGTGGGAATGGACGCGTAGCCTGTGGGGATCCGACTACCAAAAGTCCAGTTACGGCTATCCGTATGTGGCATCGGATGGCCGCGAGAACCTGGCGGCCGGGTTTTCTGATCTGCGGATCATACGAGGAGGTTCTTATTATGTCAATAGAATCCGCGTTCGGTGCGCCCGGCGCAGCTGGTACTACCCGGATTACTGGGACAACCTTGGCGGTTTTCGGGTGGTGGTGTCCCCATGATGACTCTGGCCTCTGACTCCCCTTGCGCAGGCTGGCTGCCGCTCGAATCGCCGGGCAAGCCGAGATCGTTCTCGGCGGCGAAGGCCCCTTACCCGGCGGGCCTGCGCAAGGTTGGGTGATTGGCCGGCTGCCAACCCTCGCAGGGGTACGTACACATCGCAGCGTTCACGGTCTGATACAATTCCCACTCCCGGTGAATGAATTCACCGGTCTGATACCACCGAAACCCCAACCTGCTGGATGCGGGGGTTGGTGTTGGGTATGACGGCTGAATTCGCAAACTCGCGGAGAACGAATTCACGGCCTCAACCACCAGAACCTGTCACGACGGGTTCCCACCAACGCAACCAACGCAACCCGCTTGAGCGGGTTTGACGTATCAGACACCGAATTCATTCGGTGGTGTTGGGTATGACGGCTGAATTCGCAAAACTCGCGGAGAGCGAATTCACGGCCTCAACCACCAGAACCTGTCACGACGGGTTCCCACCAACGCAACCCGCTTGAGCGGGTTTGACGTATCAGACACCGAATTCATTCGGTGGTGTTGGGTGTGACGGCTCGAGGCGCGAGATTCGGGGCAGAGCGAATTCACGGGCTGAGCCACCCGTGAATGAGCAACGCTCTCCCGAATATGCTTTGCGTTCTGGCATCCCTGCGTTGAAACTTCTCCCCCTCAAATCCGTTCGACGGCGAGGGTCTGCCGGTTGATGCGGAAGTTGTGCGCCTGGGTCAGCCTACCACGCCGGGGTTAGCATCCCATTGGCGTTCTGCCAGTAAGGCGTCCATACGAGTGAAACGAGCTGGACCGCAATATCGCTCTTCTTGGGTTTGAGCACCAGCGTGTCCATGTCCTCGATGGCTGGATCGTTCCTGGCTGCCAACGCCTTGATGTCCGACTCCAATTCGGCGTCCAGGTCTTCCAACTGCTGCTGCAGCACGCGTACATTCTCCTGCGCACGCGTCACGTCATCGCCCTGCTGCATGGCGCGGCCCACCCCGCGCGCGGCCGTTGTGGCCTTGCCCACGGTTGAGCTGCTGACCGTCTTGCGTCCCAGGAAGGCGCCGAGGATCGTGGCGCCGACCGAAATGGCGGTCTGCATCTTGGCCTGGCTGGCCTGGTTCTGTTCGCGATCCTCCGCCTGCTGCGCGCGGCGAAGCTTCTCCACGAGCGCGGCGCGCTTCGGCGCGTATTTCCTGCGCAGGGTGTCGGTTGCCTCATCGCGCTGCTCATGCACCACCTGGCTCAGGCGCACGCGGAAGTCGCGCTCGCTTTCACCGGGGTTGGAAATGGCGCCGGTGCCGGGACTGCGGAAAAGCTCCAACCGGCGCGTGCTGTAGACCCAATCTACAAAATCACGGCTCCATGACACGTAACTCTTCGCGCGGCCGGCCGCCACCGGCAGGTCAGCAAACTGGCCGGGCTTGGATGGCTTCTTCTCCACATCCTTCAGGCTCCACTCTGGTGCGACGCTCTCATCCCAGTTGACCGGCACCGCCGCGTCGCTGATGGCGGTCACCACAATGGTGCTGTCTGCGGTATCAATTTTCGACCGCGCATCGGCATAGCGAATCTTGGCGGCGCCCACGAGCACGGGCTGATAGACCAACATGCCGCCGCTGCCGCGCACAGGAATGAAGAACTGGCTGACATCTGGCGGTAGGGTGGGTTGCAGGCCGGCGGCCTGGGCGCCTGGTGTGGCCCTGGCCGGCGCTTTGCCCAGGACCACGGCAGCCGGGGCATCCTCATCAAAAGATGTGGACGGCGGTGCGGCGTCGTCAGGCGCCCCAGTCACCGCCGCCGCCGGCGCAGGCCTGGTTCTGGTCGCCGCCGCGGGCGCGGCAATGGGCAGGCGCGCCTTGTACGGATCCATCAATATCTTGATCTGGCTGCGTGTCAACGGCCCGCGCAGGTAGGACATGGCCCAGCGCGTGGTGAAGACCACCGGCTCATCCTCGTGCGTGTTGTTCATCAGGAAGACGCGATTGCCCAGACCTGAGATGATCTGCTCCATGCGGGAGCGGTCGAAACTGGCGCCGGCCGCGGTGACCGCGCCCTCCAGGCCGTCCATCACGCGCGCCTTGTCGCGCTCGGTCTGCAGGCGGCCAATGAACCAGGTGCCGGTATTGCTCAGGCCCTTGTAATCCAGGTCAACCGGGTTCTGCGTGGCCAGGACGATGCCCACGCCAAACGCGCGCGCCTGCTTGAGCAGGGTCAACAGCGGCAGCTTGGAGGGCGGGTTGGCAACGGGCGGGAAATAGCCAAAAATCTCATCCATGTAGACCAGCGCGCGCAGGCTGGTAGTGCCCGACTGGGTGCGCATCCAACCGAGGAACTGGTTGAGCAACAGGGAGACGAAAAACATGCGCTCGGCGTCGCCGAGATGGGCAATCGAGAAGATGGCGACGCGGGGTTTGCCCTTGGGCGTGTAGAGGATTTGACCGATGTCCAGGGGTACGCCTTCCATCCAGGTGGCAAAGCCGGGCGAGGCCACCAGATTGTTGAGCGCAAGCACCAGGTTGAAACGATCTCTGGCCGGGTAGAATGCCTCCAGATCGAGCACGCCGATGCGGGTCATGGGCGGAGTCTGAATCGCCTGGATGAGCGAAGCCAGATCGAGATCGTGACCATCGAGCCAGGTCCGGGCGATGATGGTGGAGACCAGGATGTGCTCGCGACTGGTCAGCGGGTCGGCGCTGATGCCCACCATGCCCAGCAGGCTGGTGACGGTGGTGTTGATGCGCTCTTGCAGCATCTCACCATCGTCCAGGATCTCGAACGGCGGCACCGCGAACGATTTGAGGATAGACACCGGCATGCCGGCGTTGCTGCCCGGGGTGTAGATGGCGAACTCCGCGGCATCGCGCAGGCGCTGGATGCGGCCGCCGTCCTCGCCCCAATCGCCCAGGCCTTTTTTCCAGGTGGCGGCCTGCTGATTGGCGTAGTCTTCAGGCGACAGGCCCTTCTTGGCGGCATCTTCGGCGTTGATCCAGGGCAGGAAGTCCTCGCCGCGCAGTTGCGGGAAAGTCAGGAACAGGTTGCTCAGGTCGCCCTTGGGGTCAATCAAGATGGATGGGATGCCGTCAATCGCGGCTTCTTCGATCAGGCTGATACAGAGGCCGGTCTTGCCCGAACCGGTCATGCCGACACAGACCGCGTGGGTAACCAGGTCTTTAGAGTCGTAGAGGATGGGGCTATCCTCCGCCGCTTTGCGGGCCAGGTCATACTCGCGTCCCAGGTAGAACACACCGAGTTTTTCGAAATCCTGCATAGTGCCATCTCCTTGTCTTTTGAGTTCAGGGGCAATCAACACAGTCTACGCATCCAAGGTTAAGAGTCAGATGAAGTCTGCGCGTTCTCCAGTCGGATCCCTCTACGAAGCCGCCGCGCACCAGGGAGCCGAACAGGATCACGCGATGCATGCTGTACTGCTGGCGCAGATGATCGGCCAAACGGTCGGCCTCTGCGCGCGCTTGGCGGGCGAGGCATGCGTGATGGGCTGCCAACTGCTGCTGGCTGCGCCGACAAACCGCAACGTACCGCGCCATGTCGTCGGCAGGATAGGTTGATGTGTCCATGCCCAGGTTCCTCGTTGAGGTCATTTTAGCACAAGTGACGCGGATTGTCATCATGAACGGCCGTAACGCAAGCCCGCTGGGCGTCAGCGGATCGGCGCTGGCGATAACAGTAGAAGCCAGGATTATCCTTTCCGGCGTACCGACAACAAAAAACGCCGCCGACCAGGCAAT
The DNA here is from genome assembly GCF_016704685.1 of Candidatus Amarolinea dominans. Classification (NCBI taxonomy): domain Bacteria; kingdom Bacillati; phylum Chloroflexota; class Caldilineae; order Caldilineales; family Candidatus Amarolineaceae; genus Candidatus Amarolinea; species Candidatus Amarolinea dominans. The sequence goes on along the minus strand of NZ_JADIZS010000006.1, from coordinate 198,281 downwards.
CTGGCCGCCGACGTTTTTTAGAATCGGTCAAGGAGCAATTTCTCGCTCTTTGCCCAGGCTACTGCAAGCAGGCACGATTTGCGCCTGTTTCCTTAGGCGGAAAAGTGAAGTCTATTCCCGCTTGCAGCATAGATCTTTGAATTGATTTTAGCCGAGCCGGGCAGCCGGGCTGCGACGATGACGCATGGGGCGTGAGGGGATCGCTTGCAAGGCCCAGGCCACTTCGCTGCTGGCGTTGTGCAGACGCCGTGTGGCAATGGGGTGACTGCCCATCAGCCGCGGGCTGACGCGCAACAGGTTCAGCGTCACACGCAGGAAGAGGCGCCCCAGCCACGCGCGGCCCTGGGAGGTCAGGGTCAATACGATACCGCCCAAAATCAGAGTGACAAGCGCCAAAATGGCCCCAAAAGATGCCAACATGATCGTTTCCTCCTCCATAGTCACCGGTCTTCCTGAGCCTCACCTATCGGCTGAGACATGAACCAAGAATAGCACAAGTGTTCTAGTCTGTCAAATCTGTATTCTTCCCGAACATGACGTGGTCGCATCCTGGCTTTTGTGTCCCCGTGTGCTCAATAGTTCGTAGTGACGGCTTTAGCCGTTTCTGCGGCCAGAGCGACTGAAGTCGCCACTACGAACCAGCGGATCACTTACACCTAACTGTCCTGGTGCTTCTGACGGAACGCCTTGAGGCCGGGGTAAACCGCGGCGTCGCCCAGTTGCTCTTCGATGCGCAGCAGTTGATTATACTTCGCCACGCGGTCCGAACGGGCCGGCGCGCCGGTCTTGATCTGGCCGCAGTTCAGGCCCACAACCAGGTCGGCAATCGTCGAGTCCTCGGTCTCGCCGGAGCGGTGCGAGGTGACGACGGTCCAGCCGGCGCGATGGCTCATGTCCACCGCGGCGATGGACTCGGTCAGTGTGCCGATCTGATTGACCTTGCACAGCAGGGAGTTGCACGATTTCTCGGCAATGGCACGCTCGATGCGCTCCACGTTCGTCACCAGCAGGTCATCGCCTACGATCTGCAGTCTGTGGCCCAATTTGGCATTCAGATGCTGCCAGCCTTCCCAATCATCCTCGGCCAGGCCATCTTCCAGCGAGATGATCGGGTACTGATTTGCCCAGCCCACGTAGAACTCTACCATCGCCTCGCTGGTCATCTCGCGGCCTTCCTTGGCCAGGACATAGACTTTGCGCTCCGCGTCATAAATCTCACTCGCAGCCGGATCCAGGGCAATCCAGATGTCCACACCCGGCTTGTAACCGGCGGCCTCGATGGCCTGCAAGATCACCTCGATAGCCTCGGCATTGGAGCCGAGCGACGGCGCAAAACCGCCCTCGTCGCCCACATTGGTGCCGAAGCCCTTCTTGGTCAGCACCTTCTTCAGCGCCGCGTAGGTCTCCGCGCCCCAGCGCAGGCCCTCGCGGAAGGTCGGCGCGCCCACCGGCATCACCATGAACTCCTGAAAATCGGTGGAGTTGACCGCATGCTTGCCGCCGTTGAGGATGTTCATCATCGGTACCGGCAGGGTGCGCGCACTGACGCCGCCCAGGTAGCGGTAGAGCGGCAGGCCGACAGCCGCCGCGGCCGCCTTGGCCACGGCCAGTGAAACACCCAGGATGGCATTGGCGCCCAGGTTGCGCTTGGTGGGCGTGCCGTCCAGGCCGATGAGGAAGTTGTCAATCCCCACCTGGTCGAGCGCGTCCCAGCCCAGCAGTTGCTCGGCGATCTTGTCGTTGATGTTCTCCACCGCCTTCAGCACACCTTTGCCGCCATAGCGCGACTTATCGCCATCGCGCAACTCCAGCGCCTCATGCACACCGGTGGAAGCGCCGGATGGCACCGCCGCCATGCCGCTGTAGCCATCGGTCAATACCACCTCAACCTCAACCGTGGGGTTGCCGCGTGAATCCAGGATCTCACGGGCCGAAATATCTTCGATAATAGTCATGTTCAGTCTCCTTTGTGGGCTTCTTGTATTACTCTTTGCTGCGCCACCGCGGACCAGCCGCCGACGACTGCAAACAAGAAGATGATACCCCGAAAGTAACAAAAGTGCAAGGTTATAGTGGAGATCGGAGATCGGATCTGCGCTCGGATCACTTTGCACTCTGGAGACCGGAGACTTTGGGTCGGAGTCGAAGATTGAGATTGAGATTGTCTGCGGGGGCTTTGCACTTTGCCCTCTGCGCGTTGTATAATCCGGCGATGCTCCCACCTATTCAGCTCTGAGCGTTCATCATTCCATACTATGTCCGACACGACGTATCTGCAATTCGATTTATTGATTGACCGCGGCGCCACGGGCTATCGGGTGCGCGTGCTGAACTCGCCGGCCGGTCAGGCCAGCGGCGCGTTGACCCTGCCGCCGGATTTCGCCGCGTCCGCGGATTGGTCCGCGCCGGCAGCGGCCCGCGTGCAGGGGCAGCGCCTGTTCGAAGCCGTGCTGGCGGACGACGTTGGCGCCTGCTACCGCCGCAGCCTGGACGAAGCGCGGCGTCAGGGCGCGGGGCTGCGCCTGCGCCTGCGCCTGGCTGACGCGCCCGAACTGGGCGCCTGGCCCTGGGAATATCTTTTCGACCCACAGCAGGCTCGATTTCTGTGCCTGACGCCAGACACACCGCTGGTGCGCTTCCTGGAACTGCCTATCCCGGAACACCGCGCGATCGTCAAACCGCCGCTGCGCCTCCTGGTGGTCATCGCTAACCCGAGCGATACGCCCGCGCTCAACGCCGCGCAAGAATGGGCGCACCTGGCCGCCGCGGTGGAACCCCTGGAGGCGCGCGGCCTGTTGCAGGTGGAGCGGTTGGAGCAGGCGACCCTGCCCGCTCTGCAGCGCCGTTTACGCCAGCAGGATGTGCATTTGCTGCACTTCATCGGTCATGGCGCTTTCGATCCAACCACCCAGGAGGGGCTGCTGATCTTCGAGGATGAGGCGCGCCAGAGTCGGCTGGTCAGCGGACAAACCGTGGGCACCCTGTTGGGCGGCCGCCCGCCCGCGCTGGTGTTTCTCAACGCGTGCGAAGGCGCGGCCAGCAGCAGCGGTAATGCCTTTGCCGGGGTGGCGCAGAGCCTGGTACAGCAGGGCATCCCCGCCGTCATCGCCATGCAGACCGCCATCAGCGATGCGGCCGCCGTGGCCCTGAGCCAGGAATTCTACGGCGCGCTGGCTGATGGCTATGCCGTGGACAGCGCGCTGGTGGAAGCGCGTAAAGCCGTGTTTGCCACCGGCAACCCGCTGGAATGGGGCGTGCCGGTGCTTTTCATGCGTGCGCCGGATGGCCGCCTGTTCGACGTGCAGCCCTTGAGCCAGGCCGAGCGCCAGCAGAATCAGATCGCCACTCTGCTGCGTCAGGCCGCGGGCGCACAGGCCGGCGGGGACTGGCCCACAGCCGTTCAGAAATTACAGACGATTCTGCAACTCGATCCAAACCAGACCGAAGCGGCTCAATGCTTGCGTGATGTGCAAAAACAGCAGGAAATGGTCGCAGCCTTTGCCAGCGGGCAGGAGCACTACAACGCCGGCCGCTGGCGGCAGGCGCTCGATTATTTCCTGCGCGTGCAAGACCTGGGCGGCAACTTCAGAGGGGTCTTTGGCCTGTTGGCCACGGTCAAGATGAAGATCGCGCAGAGCGAACAACCCGAGCCAATCGCCCGCCAGCCCGCTGCTACCGACCATGCGTTTTCGGAGAAAACGCAATTGGTGTATGGTCCGATCATCAAGGCGCTGATGGCCGGACGCCTGGTGCCGGTGTTGGGGCCAGGCGTCAACCTGTGCAGCCGGCCGCCCGGCGTCGGTTGGCAGACCGGCCAATACCTGCCTACGGCCGATGAACTGGCCACGCACCTGGCTGACACCTTTGGGTATCCCCTGACCGAGCGCTCAAATCTGGCCAAAGTCGCGCAAGTCATCGCAGTCATGCGCGATGTGGGCCCGCTCTATGAAGAACTGCACCCTATCTTCGATGCCAACTATCCGCCAACGCCGGTACACCAATTGCTGGCCGCTCTGCCCGCCGCGCTGCGCAAGCAGGGCTGCGCTTATCCGCATCAACTAATTATTACTCTTAACTACGATGATGTTCTGGAGCGCACCTTGCAGGCCGCGGGCGAACCGTGCGATGTCGTAACCTATGTGGCGGAAGGCGATCAGCGGGGATCTTTCCTGCACGACCCCAGCGGCGAGACAGAGAATATCCTGATCGAGCGGCCCAATGAGTACCTGGATCTACCGATTGATCAGACCGCGGCCCGGCGCATGCTCATTCTCAAGCTTCATGGCGCCATTGACCGCCAGCACGACGACGCTGACAGCTATGTCATCACCGAGGATCATTTCATCAACTTCATCCCGCGCATGGACATCGCTGCCATTGCGCCGGCGCCGCTTCTCGCCTTTCTCAAACGCAGCTACTTTCTCTTCCTCGGCTTCGATCTGAGCGCCTGGAACTCGCGCACGGTCTTGCACCGTGTTTTCTCCCCCAAGCGTGGCTATGCCTGGGCCGTGGAGCCGGAACCGGCCATCATCAGCCAAAAATTCTGGAGCCGTCACAACGTGGACATCCTCGACCTGAGCTTGGAGCAGTTCGTGGCCGGCTTGAGTGAACGTCTGCAAAACCTCTTTAACGACGGGGGACGGGGAACCGGGAGCCGTTCATGAACGATCATGCCTTGCCATTCTCGCCCTACAAAGGCTTGATTCCCTACAGCGAGAATGACGCCAACTTCTTCTTTGGCCGCCAGCGTGAGCGCGACATGATCGAGGCCAACCTGATTGCCACACGCCTGACGCTGCTCTATGGCGCCAGCGGCGTGGGCAAAAGCTCCGTGCTGCGCGCCGGAGTCGTCCATCACCTGCGTCACCTGGCCGCCGAGGACCTGGCCAACCACGGCAACCCGGAGTTCGCCGTCGTCATCGTCAACGCCTGGCGCGATGACCCCCTGACCAGCCTGCTGAACAGCGTCTACACCGCCCTGCAGGCCGACTTGGGACCTCTGCATCCGGCCGTCGCCTCCCTGGCTCCGCCCTCTGCCGCCGCGTTCGTGCCCACCCTGCAGGCCTGGACCACCGCGCTCGACTGCGACCTCCTGCTCATCCTCGATCAATTCGAGGAATACCTCTTCTACCATGCCACGGAAGATGGTCTGGGCACCCTGGCGATGGAGTTTCCGCGCGCGGTCAATCATCCTGATTTGCGCGTCAACTTCCTCATTGCCATTCGTGAGGATGCCCTGGCCCGGCTTGATCGCTTCAAGGGCCGCATTCCCCGCCTGTTCGAGAACTACCTGCGCATCCAACACCTGGATGTGGCGGCCGCCCGCGACGCCATCGAGCAGCCGCTGCTGACCTATAACCGCCTTATGGCGCCAGTCCAGCCCGTCACCATCGAACCGGCCCTGGTGGATGAGGTGCTGGCGCAGGTGCAGACCAACCAGGTGTTTGTGGGAGAATCGGGCCGCGGCGCCGTGAGCGGCGCCGGCGGTCCGGCGCGTGTGGAGACGCCCTATCTGCAGTTGGTGATGAGCCGTCTGTGGGCCGAAGAAGTGCAGGCCGGCGAATCGGTCCTGCGCCTGGCGACCTTGCAGCGTCTGGGCGGCGCGGAGCGCATCGTACGGACCCATCTCGACACCGTCATCAGCACACTGACGCCCGCCGAGCAGGATCACGCCGCACGCATCTTTCATCATCTGGTCACGCCGTCCGGCACCAAGATTGCGCACAGCGTCCCCGACCTGGCCGAGTACAGCGGACTGACGCCTGCCCAGTTGGAGCCGGTGCTGGAAAAACTGTCCAGTTCGAGTATGCGCATCTTGCGCCCGGTGGCGCCGCCGCCCGATCAGGCGGCTGTCTCGCGCTTCGAGATTTTTCACGATGTCCTGGCCGCGCCCATCCTGGACTGGCGCACGCGTTTCGTCCACGCGGTGGAACAGGCCGCGGCCGCGGCGCGGCTGCTGGCCGAACGCGCCGCGGCCGAGCAGCGCCTGCGCCAACAGCAGGCCGAAGCCGCGGCCCGCCTGGCGCAGGAACGCCGCCGAGTCCGGAGCCTGCGCCTGACCGCGCTGGGCCTTCTCGCCCTGCTCCTGCTCATGGTGGGCCTGGCGGCCTATGCGCGCAACCAGTACCTGATCGCGACGCAGGCCACTGTTGCGGCCAGGGACGCCGCGTCGCGCAACATTGCCGTCAGCGCCAACCTGCAGATGCAGACGGACCCCGAGTTGAGCGTGCTGCTGGCGCAGTCTGCCGCGCAGTTGTACCCCAATCTGCAGGCCGAAGATGCCCTGCGCCAGGCGCTGATCGCCTCTCCCATTCGTGCGATTCTTTCGGGTTATGAACGTGGCGTGGTCAAGGCCATTTTCTCGCCTGACGGCCGCTATCTCGCGGCCGCGGACTACAACGGGTTGATCGGAATCTGGGATGCCGCCACCTTCCGTCACCTCGCCTGGCTCACCGGCCACGCTCCGCGCATCCTCGATCTGGCCTTCAGCCCGGACAGCCGTCTGCTCGCCAGCGGCGGCACCGGGGCGGTCGTGCGTCTGTGGGACGTGCCCAGCGGCGCGCTGCACGCGGAGATCGCCAATCTCGGCGGTGAGGTCTACCATGTCAATTTCAGCCCGGACGGCGCCCTGCTCGCCATTGGCAGCGGCAGTCACACCGGCTATGTGTGGGACGTGCAGGCCGGGGAGATGACCCTCTTTCTTGAAGGGCATCGCAACGGTCTCATCAATGCGGTCTTTTCACCCGACGGCTCGGTCATTGCCACGACCAGCCAGGACAACACGGCGCGCCTGTGGGAGACAGCCTCCGGCCGGCCACTGGCCGTGCTGGCCGGCCATGATGCCGAGATCGTAGATGTCTCGTTTAGCGCCAACGGGCAATGGCTGGCAACCGCAAGCGGGGATGACACGGCTCGCGTGTGGAAGCTGCCCGCCGGCGAGTTCCATCGCGAATTTCGCGGTCACACCGACCGCGTGTTGGTGGTCAGGCTCAGCGCAGATGGCCGCCGCCTTTTCACCGCTTCAGCCGACGGTCGTGCCATCGTCTGGGATGTGGCCAGCGGGCAGCCGCAGGCCGAGCTGCGCCATCAGGATCGAATCACCGCCCTGGAACTCAGCCCTGATGAGCGCCTGTTGTTGACCAGCAGCGCCGACCGCACGGCCGCCCTGTGGAACACCCGCACCTGGCAGCGCCTGGCCACCTTGCGCGGCCATACCGATGCGGTCAACCGCGGACGCTTCTCGGCCAGCGGCGCCCTGGTCATCACCGCGGGTCAGGACAACACGGTGCGCGTGTGGACCGCCAACGCCGGGCAGCCCTTGCAGGTGTTGGCGGAGATGCCCTCTACCGCGCCCGGCTGCGACGGTTCGTGCAACCCGGTCTGGAGCGCGGTCTTCAGCCCGGACGGCAGTCGCGTCGTGACCGCCAACGCCAACGGCACAGTCGGCCTGTGGGACGCGCTCAGCGGCGCCCGCCTGGCAACGCTGGCCGGCCATGAGGGCGCAGTCTACCAGGCGGCCTTCAGCCCGGATGGACAGCAGATCCTCAGCGCCGGTCAAGATGGCAGCGTGCGTCTGTGGCCGGTCAACCCCGCGGGTGAACCGGTCATCTGGCGCGGGCACAGCGGCCCGGTCAACCACGCGGTTTTCAGCGCGGACGGCAAGCGGGCGCTCACCACCAGCAACGATCAGACCGCCCTGCTCTGGGACGTCGCCAGCGGCCAGGTCATGGCAACGCTACGCGGTCACAGCGGCGCGGTGCTGGCCGGCGCGTTCAGCCCAGACGGGACGCGTGCGGTCACGGCCGGCGCCGACGGCAGCGCCATCATCTGGAATGTGGGCCGCGGCGAGGCGCAAAGCACCCTCAGCGGGCACAGCGCGTTGGTCTATGATGCCGCTTTCAGCCCGGACGGCCGCCTGGTCGCCACCGCCAGCGCCGATGGCACGGCCCGCCTGTGGGATGCGAGCAGCGGGCAGCCGCAGGGCGCTCCGCTGGCGCACGAAGGCGCGGTCACGCACGCCCTGTTCAGCCCGGATGGCCGCTTCGTGCTCACCACCAGCCAGGATCAGACCGCGGCGCTGTGGGACGCGGCAAGCGGTCTTCGCCTGTTCAGGCTGGCCGGGCACCAGGCGCCGGTCACCGCGGCCGCGTTCAGCCCGGATGGCCGCTTTGCCATCACCGGCGGCGACACCGGCGACCCGACGGTGCGCCTGTGGGACCTGCGCACCGGCCAGACCCTGATGACCTTTTGGGGACATGCCGCGGGCGTGCGCGGGTTGAGCTTCAGCGCGGACGGTCGTCACTTCGCCAGCGCGGGCGCGGATGGCGCCGCGCAGGTCTACGACTGCAACGTCTGCGGCAGCCTGGACGACCTGCTGGCCCTGGCGCCCAGCCATGTGACTCGCGAGCTGACCGCGGAAGAGCGGCAGAAGTATTTGTATGAGCTGGCGGTGAGGAGGTAGGAAGTGTGTGGGAAATGGCTACTGGCTGGAATCGGTGTGGTGGCGGTGCTGATGGCGGGGGCGGTGGTTTCTGCAAGGGGCGTCGGGTTGGAGGCCGGGCGTGCGGGGGCGCCCGATGCGGAGATTGGGGATGCCGGGGCGGAATTTTCCTCGGTGTTCTTGTTGTTGGGGGAGCAGGCAGATTTGACGAGCGCGGCCACGATCGAAGATTGGACGGCGCGGGGGCGGGCGGTTTACGCGGCGCTGAGCGAGGTGGCCGGGCGCACGCAGCCGCGTGTGTTGAACCGGCTGGCGCGGCTGAAGGCGGCCGGCCATGTGCAGGCGGTGCAGCCGCTGTGGATTGTGAATGCAATTGCTGTGCGCGCGGACGCGGAGACGCTGAAAACGCTGGCCGCGTGGCCGGAGGTGGCGCGCATCGTGCCCAATCGCAAGCTGGAGCCGCCGGGCGTGGAAATGGCCGCGGGCCAGGCGCAGGCGCCCGCGGGGGTGGAGTGGGGCGTGAGCAAAATTCGCGCGCCGGAGGTCTGGACGACTTATCAGGTCAATGGCGCGGGCGCGGTGGCGGCCAATGTGGATACGGGCGTGGATTTCACCCATCCGGCGCTGGTCAACCAATACCGCGGCAACCTGAGCGTTTTCGGAGAAAACGCAGTAAGCAACGGTGTGTTCGATCACAATTTCAACTGGTATGACCCGACCGGCGTACACCCCGCGCCTGTGGCCGTGGAGGGTAGTCATGGCACGCACGTCATGGGCACGGAGGTGGGCTGGGACGGCGGCGCCAATCAGATCGGCGTTGCGCCCGGCGCGACCTGGATCGCCGCGTACGGGTGCTGCCCCGACAACCTGACCCTGCTGCTGGCGCAGCAGTTCATGCTGGCGCCCACCGACCTGGCCGGAAATAATGCCAACCCCGCGCTGCGGCCGCATGTGCTCAATCAGTCGTGGGGCGGCCCGGGCGGCAGTGAGATTTTCCAGCCGGCGCTGGCCGCGCTGCGCGCCAGCGGCATCTTTTCCAGCATTTCGGCCGGCAACATGGGCAGCGCCTGCGGCACGCTCGGCTCGCCGGGCGACAATCCGCTGGTGTTCAGCGTTGGTTCCACCGACAGCAGCGATACCATTGCCGGTTCATCCTCGCGCGGCCCCAATCCCTTCAGCGGGCGGACCGGGCCGGAGGTGTCCGCGCCCGGGGTGATGGTGCGTTCGAGCATTGCCGGCGGCGGCTATCAGAACTACAGCGGTACTTCGATGGCCGCGCCGCATGTGGCCGGCGCGGTGGCGCTCCTGATTTCGTTGGAGCCGAGGCTGGCCGGACAGGTGGAGCAGATCGAAGAGCTGCTGCGCAAGACGGCCGTGCCCCGCACCAGCACGCAGTCCTGCGGCGGCGTGGCGGGCAGCGCAGTACCCAACAACGCCTTTGGCTGGGGCCGCCTGGATGTCAAAGCCGCGGCCGACCTTGTCTGGCAGGCGGGTTACCTGGCCGGCCGGGTGACGAGCAGCGGCCTGCCCATGGCCGGCGCTACCGTCACCTTCAGCCGCATGGGCAAGAGCCTGACCACGATGACCCACGCGGGGGGCGATTTCCGCGTGGTGGCCGGCGCCGGCGTATGGACCGTGGAGGTGAAGGCGTTCGGCTACGCGCCGGCGCTCCATGCCCATGTGACCGTGAGCCAGGATCAAACCACGGCCGTGGACGCTGACCTTGCCGCTTTGCCTGCGGCCGTCGTGCATGGCCGCGTCACCGACAGCGTCACCGGCGAGGGGGCGCCGGCGCTGGTCATGCTGGCGAACGAAGCCAGCGCGGCGCCGGTCTTTGCCGACGCCAGCGGGATGTATTCGCTGCCCGTGCCGGTGACCACCCGCGGCCCGGTCGCGACCGTTGACATCACCGCGCAGCACCCCGGCTTCCACCCGCTCACCCAATCGGCGGCGGTCAGCGGGACGGTTGCCCTGGATTTCAGCCTGAGCGCGCGGCCCAACTACACTTGCCTGGACGACCGCCAGCCCGGCGGCCCGGTTTTCAACTGGCAGGACGCCAGCGACGGCGTCACCTACCACCTGGGCGATGACGCCAGCACTGCATTCTTGCCCCTGGCGCAGCCGTTCACCTACTTCGGCACGCCCTACACCACCGTCACCGTCAACTCCAACGGTTACATCTATTTCACGAACGCCTGGTGGTCGCGCGTGCAGATGATGCTTCCCTTCGAAGGCCCGCCCAACGCCGCGCTCACCGCGCTGGGCGAAGACCTGAACCCGGCGCAGGGCACGCAGGGGCTGGTACATGTCAAGTCCACGGCCAACGCGTTCATTGCGCAGTGGCAGGCCGTGGAGCATTGGGCCAGCGGCGACCCGGAGACATTCGAGATCATTCTGGATTTGCCGACCGGCGCCGTCACCTATCAGTATCAGACGTTGAGCTGGCCGGATTACACCACGGTGGGGCTGGAAGATGCGGCCGGCAGCGTGGGTCAGCTCTACTCGTATGCCAACTCGGCCGGGCTGCAAGCGGGGCGGGCCGTGCGCTTTACGCCCGCCAGTGGCAACGGGGTCTCCTGGGGCTGCGATCACGCGTACACGCTGACCGCGGCGCCGGTGGTTGCGGCCAACACGGTGACCTATCACCTGCACTGGAACGAGGTCGGTTTTGGCGGCGCGGCGTCGGCCGTGTTGACCGCCACGGTGCCGGCGAGCAGCACTTTCGTGGCCGCGGCGGGCGGGGTGCAGCCGCAGGGCGGTGTGCTGACCTGGAACCTGGGGAACCTGCGCCCGCGGGCCAGTGGGCAGGCCTGGTTCACGGTGCGGCCGCACGGCGCCCAGGCCCTGACGACCGCGACCATCAGCGATCAGAGCGGGCAGGCGCGCACCGTCACGGCCGCAGCGAGCGCACCGGGTATGGTGTGGATGCCGATGATGATGAAGGATGAATGATGAAGGAGGTCTTTGCTGTGGACACTCAGAAATCTCAGTTCAACCGGATTCTGTTGACCGTCCTGATCGTCCTGTACGTGCTCACCCTTGCCGCGTTCAACTATGCCAACTGGGCTGCGGACCCGGAGTTCATGCAATGGTGGATGACGCTGGTCAACAGCGTGCTGCTGTCTATCCCACTGGTGCTGTTGTATGGGGCGATCTATGTGCTGGTGGTCGCCTGGCGCGAGCGCAAGGCCCTCGGTCAGGTCAGCCCCCGCCTGACCAGGATCATCCACTGGGCGCCCCGCATCGCGGCCATCCTGATCATCTTTTTCATCAGCCTCTTCTCCCTCGACGTGTTCAGCATGGATGCGCCCCCGCTGGAGTTGCTGGGCGGCTTCCTGATCCACAACATCCCGTCCATCGGCATGCTGGCGCTGCTGATCGTGGCCTGGAAACGCCCCGCGGTGGGATTCGTGGCCTTCCTGGTCGCCGGCGTCCTGTTCGCCCTCTTCTTCGTGCGTGATGCCGGGTCCCTGCCCAACCTGCTGATTTTCGTCTTTCCCATTCTGCTGATCGCCGGTCTGTTCTATGCTGACTGGAAATGGGGCTAGGCGGCGCTGTTCTTGGCGCGCACATCCACCCCTGGTTCTATAGTCAGGAAGAGTCGCCTGTTATGCAAATAACTATAATCGCAGGAGGAAGCCGCGGCGATGTTCAGCCCTATGTGGCGTTAGGAAAGGGATTGAAGGAAGCGGGGCATACGGTTCGGGTCCTGGCTCCTCAGGATTACCAAGACCTGATAACAGCCTATGGCTTGGAATTCTTTGACATGGGCGGCGGGGTGAAAACAATGGCGCAAAGCCAGATTCAGGATATCGTCGAGCAAGGCAATATCCTGAAAATTCTGGCGGTTACAGGACAAGGTGCGCAACAACTTGCCCTTCAATCAGCCATAAATGGGCTGGTGGCTTGTCAGGGTTCTGACATGATCCTTGCCGGCTTCACCGGGCTTTCCAACGGGTTAGCTCTTGCGGAAAAGCTGGGTATCCCATTTCTTCAGGCTTACTTAATGCCGTTTACGCCGACAAGCGAATTCCCCGGTGTCCTGACGCCGCAGTTACCACAAACACGGTTGACTCCATGGGCAAATGGCTGGTCGCATCGCTTGGCACAACAGATGATGTGGCAGATGTTACGTTCAGCCGATAACAAAGCTCGTACCCAGATCTTGCAGATGGCGCCCGCCCCATTCTGGGGACCATTTGCATCCCTGCAACGGAAATCACAACCGATTATCTATGGGTACAGCCCGCAAGTGATACCACCTCCTGCCGATTGGGCGGATTACATTCATGTCACCGGGTACTGGTTTTTGGAGCCGCCCGCCGGGTGGGAACCACCGAGTGACTTGGTAAATTTCCTACAGGCTGGCCCACCGCCAGTCTATGTTGGCTTTGGCAGTATGCTCAGCCGAAAACCAGAAGAAACCGCCGATTTGGTTTTGCAAGCGTTGGCGCGCACCGGTCAGCGTGCGGTGTTATCGTCGGGCTGGGGCGGGCTAAAAAAAGAGAATTTTCCGACGACCGTATTTATCGTTGGCTCAATTCCCCATAGCTGGCTATTTCCAAAGATGGCTGCGGTTGTGCATCATGGCGGCGCGGGGACGACGGGCGCAGGGCTGCAAGCTGGAATCCCATCCATTATCACACCATTTTTTGGTGACCAACCGTTTTGGGGACACCGGGTGTATGAGTTGGGGGTTGGCCCTAAGCCCATTTCGCGCCAGCGCCTAACAGTCAAGAACCTGGCGGACGCAATTCAGTGTGCTGTGTACGACATGACGATGCGGAAGAACGCATCCAGTCTGGGGGAGCATATTCGCGCCGAGAATGGAATTGCACGGGCTGTGACAATTATTGAGCAGAATAGGCACCCTAAATAATCCGCCCAGCCCCGGCATGCAACGGACTCGCTACGCTCGCCGCTGATGCCAGAAGTTGGGCTGCTTCAGGCAGGAGCTAATTCTATGCTTGGCATTCGTAAGTGCTATCAGCTTTTTTGCGAGCAAGTTGTTCCAATGGTAAGATATTGAGTAGCAGGTTACATCCTGCAGAAGAGACGAACGCTCAGGCTAATGCTGCGATTGACCAGATCAGTTGCACAAAAGGAGACAAGGAGACAATAAAATGACATCCAAGAGTATCGAAACAGCCAGTTCAACCAGCGTAATGGATCGCAAGTTCACAGGGTTGCGGCGTTTCAACGCCATCATGGGATTCCTGCATCTCATTCAAGGTATCTTCATGATCGTGGTCAGCAGGGCCACTACTTATCCCATCTTTACCAATTACCTGAGTTTTGATGTTGCAACCCGCTCGCTGAAACCGAACACCCAACTCTTCTATGAACTCCCCTTTGGACCGGCTGTTGCCTGCTTCCTGCTTATCTCAGCCGTGGCGCACTTCTACCTGGCGACGATTGGCTATGGACGTTATGTGGAGAATCTGAAGAAAGGCATGAATCCAGTCCGCTTCTATGAATATGCCTTGAGCTCTTCGCTAATGATCGTGCTGATCGGCATGTTGATTGGGCTTTGGGATCTGGGCGCGCTCATCTTGATCTTCACACTCAATGCCACAATGAACCTGTTTGGCATTATGATGGAGTTGCATAACCAACATACTTCCAAAACAGACTGGACTGCATTCATTTACGGTTGCGTTGCCGGGTTCGTCCCGTGGGTGGTCATCGCGCTGTATTTCGTGGGCGCGGTCAACTCTGGCGACGCCAAACCGCCGGCCTTTGTATACGCAATCGTTCCCACACTGTTTGTCTTCTTCAACATTTTCGCTATCAACATGGTGTTGCAGTACAAAAAAGTGGGGCCGTGGAAGGATTATCTATACGGAGAACGCGTCTACATCATTCTGAGCCTGTTAGCCAAGAGCGTTCTGTGCTGGCTGATTTGGACTGGCACGCTGGCCCCGGTCTAAAGCACACGCCGCCTAACAAAGCATGCACCTGACGCTGGGGATTCTGCGGCAATCTCAAGCAGTTTTCTACGCCTGAGCATTTTCCCAGTTGGACGGCCTTGCCGTCCCCGCCCCAGCGCAGGTAACGCAAACCGTTAGGCGGCGCCAGCTCCGTCTTGGGGGTCTTTCAATAACCGCCTCTCACTCGGTTGAGGAATCCAGATGAGCACTCTCTTGCGCAGCTACGACCGGATAGATACGGCGTTGACAACGTGGATGGCTCGGAACGGTATCCGTTTCTTGCGCATCAGCCTTGGCGTTGTCTTTTTGTGGTTTGGCGTCCTCAAGTTCTTCCCCGGGCTGAGCCCTGCCCAGACGCTCGCCGGCAACACTATCTCAATCCTGTCCTTCGGTCTTCTCACCCCCGAGCTGGCTGTGTTCATTCTCGCAGTCTGGGAGTGCCTAATTGGGATCGGGTTGATTGTCGGCTACCTCCTCCGGGCGACGCTCCTCCTCTTATGGCTCCAGATGCTCGGCACGATTACTCCCTTGTTCCTCTTTCCTGAGCAATGCTTCACTGTAGTGCCGATTGCGCCCACTCTCGAGGGTCAATACATTATCAAGAACCTGGTCTTGGTGACGGCCGGACTTGTCATCGGGGCAACGCTCAGGGGAGGCCCATTCACTGCGCGACCTCCAAGCGAAGATGCGGCCTGACAACTCGCTGAAGCTGACCCCGGGCTGGCGGATAGGGTGGGGCGCTTGGCCCGCCGGCCTGTCCGCTTCCGCCGGGCAGCTTAGCTCGAAACCGTTGGGCATTCCACTACGGCGTCTTCCCTCTTGGCCAAACGCACCAATTGGGCATAACCGCGAGGCCCGATTCGCTTGAGCCTGATAGCGGCAGAGAACGCGTTCTTTCTACCCGACGTGATTGTTCCCTGTGGCATACCGAACGGGGTGTCCATGAACAAGTCGCCGATGGGGATCCCAATCTCAGGCGGAACCCGCGCAACCGCCCCCGGGCGCCCGGGGGCTCCCCCTTTCTTCAGCAGGTCAGCCAACCCGGCTTGCCCTGGCCAACGCGCAGCACTGCCGAGACAGATGCCAGGAAAGTCCGTCGGGAGCTTCACTGGCTGGGCATCTGATGCCACGCCAACGGCCCAGCCCGGCTGGCAGCCGAAAGGAAGACGAGGAGTCCTAGGAATGACCGCAACCGCGTCTGGGCGCAAAACAAGCGAGTTTCGAGCGCACCCCAGTCCGGTTGCCGTGGGCGGGGGACGCCGGCGCGACCAGCAAGGAGTCGAAGGAATTCCACCTGGCTGAGCCGAACGAGCGGCGATGAGGAGCGTGACCCAAGAAACAGCTGAAGGCCGGGACGCCGCGCGAACAAGGAGGAGGCTCAAGGCGAGGCGGCGAGAGAGCGGCCCGAGGGGGGGCCCAGACGTGCTGGCAAAGATCGCGGAGATGCCGGAACCAGAGCGCACCATGGCGATGCGGCTTCATGAGATTATCAAGGCCAGCGCGCCAGCCCTCTCGCCGAAAACCTGGTATGGGATGCCCGCGTATGCCAGGAACGGCAAGATCGTTTGCTTCTTCCAAAGTGCGCAGAAGTTCCAGACGAGGTACGCAACGCTCGGCTTCACCGACGAGGCGCGGCTCGACGAAGGCGCCATGTGGCCGGCCTCCTTCGCGCTGAAGGAGTTGACCGCCACGCAAGAGGCAGCAATCGCCGCGCTCGTGCAGAAAGCAGTGAGCTGAGGGCGGCCGTAGCCGGTAGATGGCAATCAAACGGGCAGCCAGACGCGGACGGTAGCTCCTTGACCGGGCTGCGACTCAATTTCCAGGCGGCCGCCCAGCCGCTGGGCGCGCTCCTGGATGCCGATCAGACCAAAATGGCCGCGACGCGCAAAATCGTCGGTTGAAAGCGCCTGCGTGAAACCGCGGCCATTGTCGCTCACCTGCAAGAGAACACCCTCAGCATCGCTTTCGAGCAGCGCGCTGGCCCCCGTGGCCTGGGCGTGTTTGGCCACGTTGGTCAGCGTTTCCTGGAAGATGCGAAACAGCGCCAGCTCCTGATCGCCGGTCAACCCGCGCAGGGCGCCGCGCACCGTCAGCGTGACCAGGATGCCGTGCTGCTCGTGCAGTTGATTCGCCAGGTAGCGCAGGGCCGGCGTCAGCCCCAGGTCTTCCAGCACCAGCGGCCGCAATTCATGACTGAATCGCCGCACCTCGGCTGCGGCCGCCCCCACCTCCTGACGCAGCGCGGCCAACTGGCCAACCAGCTCCGGGTTTTGCGCGCTGCCTTCCAGGTACTCCAACCGGCGCCCAATGGCGACTAACGCCTGCACGGTGCCGTCGTGCAATTCACGGGCGATGCGGCGGCGCTCGTCTTCCTGTGTGCGGGTCAGCGCGGCCACATAGCTGCGCTGCGCGGCCCGCGAACCGGCCACCTGCTGCGCCATGTCATCGAAAGCCTGCGCCAGGGTTTGCAGTTCGCGGATGGCGCCGCCGTCCACGTGCGTCACCTCGGCGCCGGCTGCCAGGCGCACCGCCTGGGCCGCCAGGCGATTGATCGGCTCGGTGATGCGCTGCGCGCCCAGAGCAAGCCAGAACAGGCCCAGGAGCAAACCCAGGCCAAGCACCAATAGCGCGGTGCCCAGGTAGGGGCGCACAGGGGCGGTCAGGGTGGCAAACGACTCGCGCGTGATGAGACCCCAACCGCTCGCCGCTACGCTGGCATAGCCGTAGACCACCTGCTCGTCGCCGGCCGTGGCGACCAGCGCGTTGTGGTCCCCTTGCAGCACGCGCTGCACCACCGCCTCGCGGCGCAGGTCCTGCCCCAACAACGAGGCATCGGGGTGGTAAATGGCGCGGCCCTGACGATCTACCAGGTAGGCCAGGCCCCGCTCACCGATGCGCAGGCGCTGGATGTCGCCTCCCAACTGCTGGTTCTTGAGTTGGAAGACGCCCACCAGCGCGCCAACCACATCGCCTGTTGACCCACCGATCGGCGCCAGCACCGCCAGTACGCTATCAGCCTGATCGGGCTGGTCGAGGATGTCAGAAAAAGCCGGAACTTGCAGCGTGCGCACGCTGCGAAAATAGGGTTCAAGATTCACCGGCGCTTGCTTGACGCCAGCCGGCGCCAGGCTGGCGACGAGCTGTCCGGAGGCGTCCAGGATGAAGACGCCGCCATCGAAGGGCGCGAGCTGTTCGGACGCGCCGCGCAGCACCGCCAGGCGTCGCGCCTCGTCATCGGCGCGCAAGCCTGGGTCGTTGCCTAGAACGGTCAGGATGTCGGCGTAATTCTGCAGTTTCTCAGAGATCCGTTCGGCCGCCACTACGGCGATCTCGCGGTCGCGTGCGATAATCAATGAGTTGACGACCTGCTGATAGGCCAGGGTGGTGACAGCCAGGATGATCAAGAGCAGGAGGGCAAAAGGAAGTAAAAGCCACAGGACGGCCTGAACACGCAGGCTGTTCAGGCGATCAGACAGGGAGTGCGGCGAATGGGCACGATCAGCAGCAGGTTTCACGGTGCTTGCAGCAGGTTTCGCTTCATGGCGACCAGAACGGCTTCGGTGCGTGAGCTGACTGCCAATTTGGCGAAGATATTGCTGAGGTGAGTCTGCACCGTGCGGTCGCTGATGACCAGGGTATCAGCTATCTGTTTGTTGGTCATCCCTTGCGCCAGCAGCCTGAGCACTTCCATCTCGCGGCCGGTCAGAGCTTCGATCTCGTCTTCGGCTGGATGGGTTTTGCGCCCGCTGACGCGGTTGACCAGCTTGCGCACGATGCTGGGCGCCATGACAGATTCGCCGGCCATCACGCCGCGAATGGCGCGGACCAGCTCGGATACCGGAGCCGTTTTGAGCAGATAGCCGCTGGCGCCGGCTTCGAGCAACGCAAAGACATACTCATCATCTTCGTGCGCGGTGAGCACCAGGATCTGCACGCCCAGCGTGCGGCTGCAGATCTGACGCGTAGCCTCGATGCCGTTCATGTTGGGCATGCGCACATCCATCACCACCACATCGGGGCGCAGCATTTCGGCCAGGCGCACAGCCTCGGCGCCGTCATTGGCCTCACCGACCACTATCAGGTCCGGTTCGCGCGCCAGCAGGGCCAGAGTGCCTTGCCGCAGCATCACATGATCGTCCGCGAGGATCAAGCGAATGGGTGACATCGTGAGCTTACCACCGGTCATTTGGGTTTCTGGAACAACGTGGCCGCCGCGCCAGATGCGATCTGCTGCGCGCTGCCGCTCCCGCTGGCCGGCACCGTCCAGATGGTACTGTTGCCATCACGCGCCTGGCGAGTGAACAGGAGCGCCTCAGCAGCGGGGAACCACTGCGGGTTGAGCAACGCATCATTCGGTACCTGCACCAGCAGGCGTGTACTGCTGCGGCTCAGATCATAGGTGCGCAATGCGTAGCCGCCTTTATCCTGGCTGATGTAAGCCACTTGCTTACCATCTGGCGACCAGGCCGGGCCGGCGACGGCGTCTGCCACGTTGCGCACGCCCGTGCCGCCGCTGCTGACCAGCCACAGCGTGCCCTGACCATCGGTGAACGCCACCTGGCTGCCATCCGGCGCCCAGGCGTAGACTGCGTCGGCGCCATGCGCGGGCAGAGGCAAAGGGGTTCCGCCGGTCAGGTAGAAGATGGTAGCGCTGCGTCCGGGATTGAACAGAAAGCGGGTGCTGTCTGGCGACCAGATGATCTGCGGCGGACACAGCTCCGTTGCTTCGGTGGGGGAGAGCAAGACGCGACCCAGGCTGCGCATGCCAGAGCCGTCAGCTTTGGCCAGCTTGACTTCAGCTACGTTGGCACGCGGGTTTTCAATGAGCGCGATATGCTCCCCGTTGGGCGCCCAGGTGGGCGAGACGAAACGCTGACCGCCGCCGGGCAGCACCGCGCTGCTGCGCGTCTGATCGAAGAGCAGGGCGCGAATGTCAGCGCCGTCACTGAAATAGACGCCCTGGCTGCTGGGCAACCACGCCACCATCTGCACCGGCTTGTCGCTGATCTGCACGGCTGCACCGCCCGCGGTGGAGATGGCCCACCAGACGCCGTTTTGATCCTGGTACGCGACGCGACTGCCGTCTGGCGCGATGGCATAGGGCGCGCAGCCGACGCGCACGCTGGTCGCCAGCACGCGCGCGGCGCCGTCATTGAGGGTCTGGGTGCGCAAGGCCCCGTTCTGCAGATACAGCACGCTGCTTTCCAGCGGCACACTGCGTAAATCGCGCGGTTTGGTTGCCGCAGAACAGCCGCTCAGCACGACGGCGGCAATCACGATCAACGTGATGATCCGCCAGGGGCAGCGGTGATGTCGCAAAGGTTCGAATAGAATCGTCATGTCATCCTGAATTCCGGTATGGCCTATGCCTGACTGGATTCTGGTTGTACAGTATACCCGGTTCGTGGTGAATGGTCAACCGGTAAGTGGCGCAGGCGAGGTAGGCGAAACGGCGTAGAGGGGAACAAGGACGCCTCGCTTTTTTCGGTGCATCCATGTTGCCGCTTTGCCACAACCTGTGCTACAATTTGGTTGTTCGTCATACAACCTGTGGGGCTGCGAAGTCGGCATCAAGTTTCCTGTTGTCAAGTTGCTCGACTATCGAGCAGACTGGGTGATACAGCTTCCGCCAGAGCTGAGCGCCGCGTTTTTTCACTCTGACGGTGCATGGCGCCCGCGGCAGCGCCGAGACCGGTTTGCCCTTTGGGCGCGCCGGTCTTTTTGTTTACCGATCGAACAGGCGCTGATGCTGCCTGCAGCCGCGAGGACATGGAGGAAAATCGCACGTGTGGAACGAGGTGACCCTGGCGACGGAGCGGGCGCGCCGCTATCGCCAGCGAGCAGACCTGCGTGTCAACACGCCGGCGGAAGCGTTGGCGTTCATCAACCAGGTGGGGATGTGCCTGCTCTTTTCGGCGAAGGGCATGGAACTGCCGACGCTGTATGGGGCGCTGTGCGGTATGGAAAAGGCGCCGCCGGCCCATCATAACGAGCGCGAGCTGGGCCTGGCCTGGCAGTGGAAGGACGATCTGCCGATTGCCGGCGATGTGCTGTACGGCAAGTTTCTCAAACGCAAGCCGGTTTTCATCAGCCTGAGCCTCGCCCCAAGTTTCTATGCCCTCAGCGGCAGCTTTGGGGAGCCAGACGATTTCCGTGAGCTGTATCACGATGCCAAACTCACGGCCGAGGCGCGCCAGGTGGCGGAAGCGTTGCTCTTGCAGGGCGCACTGCCCACCAGCGAACTGCGCCGCGCGGCCCGCCTGGCCGGTGAAGATAACATGGGTCGCTTCGATCGTGCCCTGGCCGAACTGCAAATGAAGTGGCAAATTGTCAAAGTGGGCATCGCGGACACCAACGCCTGGAAATACTGCTACATCTATGACCTGCTGCCGCGCCGCTTCGCGTCCATCATCACGGTTGCTCGTCATATCAACAGTACGGAAGCCATGAGTCGTATCTTGCTCGCTTATCTGAACACGGTGGTGACGGCGCCAGCAGGCGCGGTCTGCCGGTTGTTCGACTGGGAACCGTGGCGGTTGGATCAGATTGTGACGCGCCTCCACGCAGATGGCCGTTTGCAGCAGGATGCGACGATCGAAGGGCGGACGGGCAAGGTTCTGCAGTGTTTGTCATGACAGGTCATGACAGGTAATGACAGGTAATCAGAGCAACCAGAGAGGAGAAAATAGGATGAAAGCGATCAACAGATTGTGGCTGGCGCTGGCTGTGGGTGGCATCTTGCTGGGCGCGCTGCTGCTGCTGGCGGCCGGGCAGGGTGTGGCCCTGGCCGCACCGGTGAGCCATGCACCGCAGGTGATCAGCGCAGGCAAGGCCGCGCAAGCTGGCGCCATCGTCTACGTCGTGCGTCGGGGCGATACGCTGTCAGCCATTGGCCGGCGCTTCAGCGTATCTGTCGCCACGTTGATGCGGGTCAACCATATCAGCAATCCCAATCGTATCTACATCGGTCAGCGCCTGCTGATCCCGACCGCCGGGCCGACGCCCACACCAACGCCCGGTCCCACCACGGTACCCGGCGAGCCGGTGGAGGAAATTACGATCATCCAACCCTCGATGGGGATGATGATTACCAGCCCGGTGACGGTGATGGGTGTGGGGCGCGGCTTCGAGCAGAACTTGGGCGTGCGCATCCTGGACGCCAGCGGTTTCGAGATCGGCAGCGGCAATGCCATGATTAGCGGCGAATTGGGGCAGCGCGGCCCCTACACCGGCGTGATCACGTTTACCATGCCGGCCAATGCGCAGCCTGGCCGCATCCAGGTATTTGCCGCCAGCCCACGCGATGGCGCGTTCGAGCACCTGAACTCGGTTTCAGTGCAATTGCCTGGCTCCGGGCTGGATGCTACCCTGGAGCAGCTCAAGACCGCGCTGGAGAAGGCCGACGCGGAGGCGTTGCGCCAACTGCTGGGCCGCCCTTTCCTGTTTGGACTCTATCGCAGCGAGGCGTTGCTCAGTGAAGACCCGGTGCAGGTCATGGATCTGCTGGCGTCGTACGGCCTGAACAACCCCACCGTATTTGTAGATTTTTCGGTGGACGCGCGCCCGTTACTGCAAGACAGCGGTGGAGTACCGCCGGGGGTCGAGCATGTTGCCTACAGCACCGGGTGGGGCGAAGACGGTACGTGGTCAGCATTCCTCTACCTGGGCGCACAGCAGGGACAAATGCGCTGGACCGGCATTGTGCTGGTGGCGCCGGAGGCGAAGGATTTCTAGCCGCCAGGGCGCGGTTTTTACCGTATCTGCACGCGACCCAGCATGGCAGCCTTTGCCGTCAGGTTGACGGGTAACTGAAACTGCGTGGATGAGTCGAAAATGCTGACCAGGATGTCGTACTCGCCGATGGCTGCGTTGGCCGGTATGGTCAGGCGATAGTGTTCCTCGCGCAGTCGTCCAACCTGCCAGTCTTGCGTCGGGGTGACATTGGTGGTACTGATCGGCGCGGCGTCAACTGCCGCCGCGCCATTGGCCGGCGGGCGCAAACTTGTGACCACAACGTAATCGGTGCGCAGCCGTTGCAGCGGCCGCCAGAACAGGGCCAGGTCGAGGGTCTGGCCGGGCGCAAGGCTGCGACGATTGACATCGTAGCCCACCAGTTCGATCTGGTCATCGAAATTCCAGGCCACCGGATTGGGTATGCCGGCCAGGCCGAGCCGCGGGTGGATGCGCAGATCGCCCAGGGACACCTGAAAGAGGGTGGCCGGACTGGCGCTGACAGGCGTCCCGTCAGCGGCGCGGGTCACGCTGACCACCAGGCGACATACGCAGGGCGCGGGTGCGCTGAGCGGCAGCGTGAGCAGATGCTCATCGCGTACCTGCTCGCCGGCCCGCCAGCGGCTGGTGACGTAGTTGCCACGGGCGGGGAAGCTGTCCTGGCGCAAGATGACCAGGCCGGCATCGTCCACGATGGTCAGGCTGATGCTGTAATCGGCGCCAGGTGCGGTCAGAGCCTGCCAGAAGAGCGTGACCGCCACGGTTTGGCCGGGTGTCAGGTCGTTGGGCGTCACCGCAACCGCGCGCAGGCGCAGGGTTTGATCGAAAGTGGTCTCCACGGCGCTGGCCGCGGCGACAGCCGCCGGCGTGGGCGCGGCTGGTACGGCATAGGCCGGCACGATACTGAGCCAGGGGATGATGAGGGCCAGGGTCATCAGGCCAGCGCCGAGCCACAGGCCCACGCGGTGGCGCCAAACAAAGGGCGTCAACGTGTTGACCCCGGCGGCCCAGAGCACGGCAAAGGCTGCCAGGGCCGGGAACAGGTAGCGACCCTGGGGCGGGTAGAGGGTGGTCCAGCCCCACACCGATACGAAAACGATGGCGCACCAGATGATGAGCAGCCATAACTGAAGTGAACTGCCGCGTGCGGCGCGCGCCAGGTGTTCGCCGGCCGTATGCTCGTTGAGACGACCGCGATTGAAACGCCACCAGACGATCAATGCACCCAGGCAGCCAATGGCCCCGATGATGGCCAGGATATTGTAGACGACATAGACCCAGGCCGGCGGGGGCACATTGAGCCAGCCGAACAGCGCCCAAAACGAACGCCAGGCGCGGGCGCCGTGCATGGCGAATTCGCTCCAGGACGGCCAGTCAGGCCGCGGGGGGAGAAGATCAAAGAGACTGCGCAGACCAAAAACGTTGCCGCTGAGCAGCAGGTTGCGGACATACCACCACCCTGCGACGAGAAAGGCCAGGCCAAAGGTGATGCCGTGCCAACGCCAAAAGTATCCCCAGGAACGCTCCACCAGGGCAAAGGCGGTCAGGATGATGAAGGTGAGGGGGAGCAGCGGCAAGGCGTTTTGCTTGGTCAGGGTTGCCAGGCCCAACGCGAGGCCAAGCATGACCAGGCGTCGGGTGGTGGGCGGACGATTGAGTGTGCGCGCCAGGAGCAGCAAGGTCAGCGTGGTGGCGGCGATGACCAGGTTATCGTTGTTGACCGACGTGCTGATGAAGATGAACTGCGGATTGCCAGCCACGAAGAGTGCGGCAAGGTGCGCGATCGAAGGCTGATTGGGAAAAACCTGCCAGGCCAGGGCAAACGTGCCAGCCACTGTGACCGCACCGAGCAGCAAGGAGAACAAGCGCAGCACGCGCATGGCAAGCACGGCGCCGCGGCCAGGCCACGTCGCATCGGCCCCGTGAATGACGTGATTGAGGTTGGCGGTGCTGCCTACCTGATCGCTGCTGGCATATGGATTTGGGCGAATGACCTGATCGGCGTCGCTGATGTCAATGGGCAGGGTCAACCAGTGAGCCAGAAGGTAGTAGAGCGGCGGTTGGGCCGCGATCTGGCGCATGGGCAGGTCCGCAGCGGCCTGGGCCGGCGGCAAACCATAACCCTGGCGCAGCCAGCGCACGTATTGAAAGTGCAGGTCTTCATCCGGTGACTCGAACAACGGGTTGATACTGCTGGTCACAAGGCCCAGGAGCAGGAACGCGGTCAAGATCAGGATGAGGGGGCGTCGTGCCGCCGGTGATTGTTGAGCGAGCATATTTGCCTGTCCCAGGTTGTCTGGCGGCCCGCGCATGGCCGCGTTACCCAATTATAGCACAGGGCGCGTTGAAGGGCGCGTTGAAGGGCGCGTTGAAGGGCGCGTTGAAGGGCGCGTTGAAGGGCGCGTTGAAACGATAAATTATGACTGGTTTACAAATCAGCGCTGCGCAGGCTGCAGTCGAGATCGTGGCGGCTGAGAATCGCATCGTCTGGCGTATCGAAGCGGTGCCGTCGCGGGTGGATGCGCGCCTGGGCGACAACCGCATTCGGCTGGATGCGCTGGCCGACCACGGCGGTGGCATCAGCGTGGTGGTCGAGGCACAGGCCGCGTTCGCCCTGGAGGTAGAGGCCGGTTTTACCGTGTTTTATGAATCGGTGCCGGCCGGGCGCACGGCCTATCTGTTGACCTATCTGGATCGCACGGACGTTCACCAGGTCTAGAAACCCGTTTTCTCGCAGCAAACGGGTTTCTGCATTTCTGCAAACGGGTTTCTCATGATTGACCTGACCTGCGTCATTGCGTCCTGATGACAACCTGCTACACTGTGAGCCATAGGCGGGGCGCGGCTGTGTGCCCACCCACCGGGGCGACCACAGGGGTGCGCCCCAACCTGATTCCACAGCAATAGAAAGGGGTACTTCATGTCGGTCAAAATTGTCAAAGACATCATGCACAAGGGTGTCATTGCCTGCCATCCCAACACGGCCGTGACGGAGGTTGTGCGCGTGCTGGCAGACACGGAAGTTCACGCGATTGTCGTCACCAGTCCCGACGGTGATTTGACGGGCATCATCTCGCACATGGACGTCATTCCGCACTATGGGCAGCCTTTGGAAGGCAAGACAGCGGCCGACATCATGACCCGCAGTGTCGTCACGGCCAGCCTGGATAGCACAGTGACCGAGGCCATGAAGCTGATGGTCGAGAAGCACATCCATCGCGTGGTGGTGACCGAGGCCGGGCCGAACGGGATACACGTCCCGGTGGGCGTCCTTTCGACGACCGACATCGTGCGCGAGATGCGCGGGTCGCGCTGGATGTGGTATTTCAGCCCTAATCCCTGATCCAGGATGGTGAACGTCGCCGGCATGGCGCGCGTCACCGCATCAAACCGAGAAGCGAGAATCATCATGACGGCAACTATCATTGACGGCAAAGCTGTGGCCGCGCGCATTCGCGCGGATCTGACCCTGGAAGTGGCCGCGCTACGCGAAAAGACCGGTCGCGTGCCCGGGCTGGCCACCGTGCTTGTGGGCGAGAATCCGGCATCGCAGGCTTATGTCAGCTCTAAACGCAAGGCATGCGCCGAGATCGGCGTCGAGTCGTTTGGACATGAACTGCCCGCGTCTATCAGCCAGGCGGACCTGGAGGCGCTGGTGCGCGACCTGAGTGCCAACCCGGCCATTGATGGCATTCTGGTGCAGCTGCCGCTGCCCGCGGGTCTGGATGAAGAGGCGGTGCTGAGCACCATCAGCCTGGAGAAGGATGTGGATGGCTTTCATCCGATCAACATTGGGCGGTTGAACATGAAGGGGCGGCCGCCGCTGTTCGTGCCCTGCACACCGCTGGGCTGCCTGACGCTGCTGGAAAGCGTCGGTGTGCCCATCAGCGGCGCCGACGCGGTGGTCGTCGGTCGCAGCAACATCGTGGGCATTCCCATGGCCGCGCTGCTGCGCAATCACGACGCCACGGTGACGGTGTGCCACAGCCGCACGCGTGACTTGCCGGCCAGGGTGCGCCAGGCAGACATTGTGGTGGCTGCCATTGGCCGGCCGCAGATGATCCGCGGCGATTGGCTGAAGCCGGGCGCGGTGGTGATTGATGTGGGCATCAACCGTATCGAGGATGCGAGTAAGAAGAGCGGGTCGCGCCTGGTGGGCGACGTGGCTTTCGACGAGGCAAAGGAAGTCGCCAGCGCCATCACTCCGGTGCCGGGCGGCGTCGGGCCGATGACGATCGCCATGCTGCTGCAAAATACGGTCACTGGTTTCAAGCGAACGCACGGGCTGGCGTAGGCATCGCAGTCATTTGCGCTTGCGCCACAGGAGCAGCACAACGATCAGCAGGCTCAGCCCGGAGACGATGTCGCCGGCGCGGCGCGCAGGGGTCGTGCCCATGCGCAGGGTGACGAGGTGCGTACCGGCCGGCAGCTCGAACCCGATCAGGCCATAGGGCGGCCGCGTGATGATTTCGAGCGGCCGCCCGTTCGCGGTGAGCGTCCAGCCAGGGAAGTTGTAAGTGTAGTAGACCAGTTGCACCGGCGTCGCGGCGTCCACGCGTAGGCGGCCTGAACGAGCGCCATGCGCCAGCATGGTGACTGTGCCCGCGCCCTCGATGATGGCCGCCTTCTGCAGCGGCTCACCGGCCAGGTACTGCGCCAGCAGCGGCGTCTCCTCGAAGGGCTGTTGCGTCCCTTGCATGACGCCAATCATGTCGGGATGCTCCATTTCGAAGTCCATGATCGCCAGGGGACTTTCGTCGCGCGCGGTGATGGGAGTCCACTGTGGCTGCAAGAAAGCGGCGCTGGCGATGATGATGAATAGCGCCAGCACAAAAACGGCCGGGCGCCGATTCGTCTCGGCTGCGGATGCATGGTCAACGTCTCTGCGCTCGTCGCCGATGGCGACAGCCAGGATCTGCACACTGGCGCCGCCCATGATAGCCAGCGCGAGGGCGGTCAGCGTCAGCAGCCGCCAGGGAAACTGAATGAGGTCGCCCAGGGGCAGCCATTGCCACACAGCGGCGGCCGGCACAAGCATCATGCCGGCGATGATTACCGTGGTCAGCAGGAAAAAGGCCAGTAAGCCGCGGTGCTGGCCCCGGCGACGCACGCTGTACCCCACGCCACCCACGGCGAGCAGCAAGGGGGCCAGGCCAAGCTGAAAGCTCATGCCATCATCTGGCCCGGCCACGCTGTAGCCGAAGCCCCAGGACGTGGAGAAGAGCTGGTGGAAATAGATCAGGTTGGTCTCCACCTGATAGGAGTTGCGCACCCAGACGGCCTGGCCGATGTAACGTTGTTCAGCCAGCAGCGGGAATAAGAAGATGGCCGCCAGTCCCACCGCCAGCAGGCCCGCGGCCAGCAGGGACTGCGCCGCGCGCACGACGGCGCGGAGGTCCGAGCGCCAGGCATCCCTGCGTGCAGCGGGGTTGACCCGCCTGGTACTACCGGCATCGCGTCCACGCAGGTGGACGCCCGGCGGTACGCCCACCAGGCGCGATTTCAATCGCTCGCCTGCGGCAGCCCGTCGCCAGGGCAGATACGCCAGCCTGCGGCGCGCCAGGGGCAGAAGCAGGCGGTAGAGCAGATAGGCGACCAGCCACGGCGTGAAAAAGAGCATGGCGACCGTGTGACTGATGAAAAGCGCGGCCAGGCTGAGGGCGGCCAGTGCCAGGCGGCGGCGATCGCCTGGTTTTTCGAGCAAGCGCTCCCAGGCCAGCAGAATCCAGGGAAACCAGACCATGGCCCAGAACTCGGCCAGGGCGGCGCGCACGTAGATGTTGACGAGATGATAGGGCGCGTAGGTGTAGAGCAGCCCCGCAATCAACCCAGCCGCGTCACCCCACCAGCGCCGCACGAGCAGGAACATGCCGGCTGCGCTCAGCAAGAAGGCCAGCAAGAAGGTGTCTTTGACCGCCGCGGTGAAGCCCAGCCCCAGCAGGTGGAAGGCTTCAGCCACGTAGTAGGCGAACGGCGCATAGACCACCCAGAAGGGGTAGCCGTAGCCCATGGCGTGATCAGGCCCCCAGCGCGGCCACCAGGCCCCATCGCGAATGGCCGCATCGAACTCCACCAGGTAAAAAACGCTGTGATGGGCGTCGTGCGCGCCGAAGAAGTAGCCGGGAGCCAGCAGCGCCGCCCAGGCCGGTATCGTTAGAGCCAGCAGCAGCCCCAACCAGGTCAGGACGTTGCGCGTGGAGGAGATGCGAGTCATGGGCTGGTGAGCAACTCGTGTGCGATGTCATGGGCGATGGCGCGCCAGGCGCCCCAGGCCAGGCGTGGCGCGGGCGTGGCGCGCAACTGGCGGGCAATCCAGGCAAAGCTGCTAAGCGGCAGCTCGCTAAAACCAGCGACCTCGACGCCATCCGCACGCAGCGTGCCGCCGGCCTCTTCGGCATACCAGAGGTAGGTCACAAAGGGCAGCACATAGTCATGCAGGTGCATCTCGTAGCCGATGACGGCCAGAAAGCGCAGGTTGTGCAGGGCCAGGCCGGTTTCCTCGTGCATTTCACGATGCACAGCCTCTTCGACACCCTCATGCCAGTGGATACCGCCGGTCGGCAGGCGATAAAGGCCTGGATAGAGGTCCTTGGTGTGCAGCAGAAAATTGCCGTTGGGGCGACGCAGGCAAATACCGACTTCGCCGCGGCGATCCAGCATCTTCTCTTGCCGCGTATAAAAGAGATAGTCGTTCGCGGGCAGCAGGTAGAGCCGGCGCAGCGGCGCGCCGTAGGCCGCGGCCAGGGTGTCCACTTCGGTTGCGGCGACTAAAGGCCCCACGTACGGCCCCCAGTCATCGGTAACGTATCTGCAAGCAGCAGTTATTGGATGTTGGTTCATTGGTCTCGTCCCTGCATTTCGTGTATCTCAATCATCCGGGGTAGGGGCATGGCCTTGCGCCTGCCCGCGTGGGCGACCGCAAGGGTGCGCCCCTACAAATTGAGAAGATACCATTTCGCCTTCGTTCATCATCATGGTCATGCGCCGCGTCGCGTCGGTGAATCAACGCCGCCAGCGGCCGCGCACGACCCAGGCCAGCAGCAGAGCGGCCGCGGACAGGGCGCTGACCATTCTGCCCAGCATGCGCACCGGTGTATCCTCGAAGCGCAGCAGAAGAAAATACTCGCCCTCTGGAATGGGCACGCCGATCTGCCCGTAGGGGCCGACGATGTCGTGCTCGCTGAGGGGCACGGTGCGCAGCAGAGGCCCCGGCCGGTCGTTTTCATCCGCATAGAGATAGGCCGTCCAACCGGGAAAGTAGGCGATGTTGAAGGCCAGGCGTTGATCGGGCAGGCCACTGTGTACCCAGACCAGTTCGTGCGCGCTGCCGTGCTCGCGCACATCCACGGCCAGGGTCAGGTCTTGCGGCACGCGGCTGTAATCCACATGGGTGGTCACCGGTTGCCCGCGGACATGCGCTTCGGCCATGGCCGACCAGGTTGGGATCTCACGATTGAACACCGGGACGCCGGTCATCTCGTTGGCGGACTGCTCGAAGCGCATGAGCGCCGCATAGGACACCGGGCCTTGCTGCGGCGTTGGCTCCCGGACCTGGACCTGGAGATACGCGGCGCTGCCCAGCAGGAGCAGTCCACACAGGCCCACGGCGGCCAGACCGGCCATTGGGGATGGCGTCTTGACTGCGGCTGTTTGTTCGGCGGCCGGCGGTCGCGGACTCTCGGCCACCAGCAGCGCGGGCAGGACAGACAGGCTGACCGCGGTCAGCATCAGATAGCGCCAGGGGAATTGGGCGAACTTGACATTGGGCAGCCACTGCCAGGCCCAGGCCGAGGCCGGCAGCATCAGATAGACGGCGACCAGGGTCAAGATGGCGAAGAACCAGGCTTCGGCGCGCAGGTCGGCAGACGCGGCACGGGCAGCGGCAGCGGTCGGCGGACGGCGGCTGAGCAGGGCCGCCATGCCGAGCAGGCTGAGAACGAACGGGACGATGCCCAGTTGAAAGCTGATCGGATCGTTTGGCCCGGGTTGGCTGATGCCGAAGCCCCAGGTGGGGTCGAACAACTGGGACCAGGTGACAAAGTGATTGAACGGGTTGTAATACTGACCGTACCACTGCTCGCGGTTGACAAAGCGAAACTCGGTCAGGGCCGGCAGGCTGAAGGCGGCGCTGAGGCCAAAGCCGAGGGCGAGGGCCAGGAGCGACGGCAGCGACAGATGCAGCAGGTTGCCCAACAGCGGCAGAATAGACTCCGACGACCAGTCGCGCCAGGGTTGCGTGGCATCGAGGCGGCGCAGCACATGCAGCAGCAGGTACGCGGCCAGGACAGAGGCAAAGACGAGCGCCACCAGGTTGCTGGTGAGCATCAGGCCGCCAAAGGCCAGGGCCGCGCCGCCGAAGGCGGAGAGGCGCGGGCGGCGGACCGTCTCCCGAAAGGCCCACAGGCAGAGCGGCAGGAAAACCAGGGCGACCGATTCGGCCAGGGCGCCGCGCACGTAGAGGTCAACCAGGTGGTAGGGAATGTAGATGTAGGCCAGCCCAGCCACCAGGCCGCTGCGGCGTCCGGCCCAACTGGTCACGAAACCGGCCATAGCCAGGCCGGAGGCGATGATGCTCAGGCCGAAGACCAGTTCGACCGCAGCTTCCCAGCCGAAGCCAAGCAGATGAAAGGCCTGGCTCAGGTAGGTGGCCAGCGGCGCGTAGACGATCCAGAAGGGGTAGCCGTAGCCAAAGGCAAAATCGGGCGCCCAGCGTGGAAAGAAGATGCCATCCTGCCAGGCGCGGTTGAATTCGAAGAGGAAATAGACATTGTGGCGGGCGTCATGCGCGCCCCAAAAGTAGCCGGGCTGGGCAAAGGGGGCCAGGGCAGGCAGGGAAAATAGAAGCACAAGGCCCAGGGCCAACCAGGGTGGGGCGATGATACGGGCGCGTCGCTCCCCACGACGTTGGCTGACTATCGGCATTGATCTGCTCCGCTGGAATGGCTGACATGACGGAGGCGCCAGGCCTCCGTTGCCCATCTTATAGCACAAAGCACGCCCGGCGTCAATCGCGGCCGGCGCAAATCAGGGTCACAGAGAACGGCGCGCCTGACGCCCGGTTTAGGCCATCAGGAAGAATTCTTCGGCCGGGCGCTGTCGTTGGTCGGTGCGCTTGCGCCCGCGTGGGCAACCGGCGGTTCTGGCGGCATGAAATCTTCGCTCATCAGCAGAGTGTCCACTTCGGAGGCCAGCAGTTCGAACGCTTCCTCGGAGATGATCGCATCACGGCGCATGCTCATCAGCGCGCTGCGCTGGGCGCGCAGCAGTTCGCGGCGGGCGCTCTCCAGTTCCTCGGTGGTGAGTTCGGGATACATGCGCTGCAAGTCGCGCACGCTGTGCGCAATCGTTTCCACCTGTCTGAGCAGTTCTGGCCGCAGGGTCTCCCAAGCCTGCTCCGAAATGAAGCCGTCTCGATAGAGACTGTCGAGATGCGTGGCGGCCGCGCGGAAGGTCATCAGGCGCGCATGGCGCAGCTCGTACTGCATCTGAATCGGATTGCGGGTCACAATGGCCAGGGCGCGCAGCAAGGGTCGCATGGTAGTGCTTTGCCCGAGCAGGGTAAACAGCACCACGCCAAAGGCCATGATGCGCACCAGTTCGCGCTGCGGGCCGAGGTCTGGCCGGCAGGCTGAGGGCCAGAGCCAGGGCAATGGCCCCGCGCAGACCGCCCCAGTTCAACACGTGCAGCCAACGCAGGGGCAGTGGGTCAGAGAAGCGATTGACCACCCAGCCGAGGCTGTACGTGACGATAGAACGGGCCGCCAGGACGGCCACGATGGCCCAGGCAATAGGCTGCCAGTTGGCAAGCAGCGTCGGCACGTTGACTTGCAGGCCGATCAGCAGGAAGATGAACGAGTTGGCAAGAAAGGCGACATATTCCCAGAAGTTGAACAGGACGATGCGCGTCGTCGGGCTCATGCCCTGGGGGCCTATGTTGCCGTTGACCAGGCCGGCAACGACGACGGCCAGCACGCCGCTGAAGTGCAGCCGTTCCGCCACCAGGTACGCGCCAAAGGCCAGCACTGTGGTCAGGGTGGTTTCGATCAAGTAATCGTCGACGCGGGCAATGATCTGTGCGGCGATCCAGCCCAGCGCCAGCCCCACGACGACGCCGCCCGCGGAGACTCGCAAGAAGTCGGCCACGCCGTTCAGTAGGTCGAAGTGGCCGGTCAGGGCCGCGGCCAAAACCAGGTTGAAGAGGACGATGGCGGTGCCGTCGTTCAACAGACTTTCGCCTTCGACCAGCAGCGCCAACCGCCGCGGCGCGCCCAGGGCGCGAAAGAGGGCCACCACCGCCACGGGGTCGGTCGCCGAGATGAGCGCGCCGAAGACGAGTGCAATCGGCAGGGAAAGCGGCGTCACCAGGCTGACCGCGCCGCCCACGATGAGGGTGGAAAGGATCACGCCAACCACGGCCAGCAGCAGGATACCCGGCAGGTTGCGGCGCAGCTCGGTGAAGTTGATATGAAACGCGGCTTCGAACACCAGCGGGGGCACCAGCAGCGCCAGGATCAACTCCGGCGTCAAGCTCAGTTCCAACGGCTGCTGTAGGGTGAGCACCAGGCCGACCAGAACCAGGGCTACCGTGTAGGGAACGCGCAGGCGTCGCACCAGGATCGCCACCAGGGAGGCGACCAGGAGCAGCTCGATGATCAGGGTTTCGGTTGAAATGAAGCGATCCACGAAAGTTCACCTCAGCAGGGCTGGCAAACGTGCGCCGGTCCGCCAGTCGTAGAGACCGAAGGCCAAGTGCAGCGGCGAGGGTGCGTCAGGGCTGACCGCCACTGCCACCGTGCCGGTGATGACCTGACCCACTCGCCATTGCGTCATGGGTTGACCTGACACCGGTTGGGTATCGGTCTGTCCCCAGCGCTGGTCGTTAGCGTCGAGGACATGCAGGTAAAAATTATAATCGAAATCGGGCGGCTGCCAAGCCTGCCAGGTGAGTGTGGCGCTCACCACCCCGCCCGGCTGCAGATCGCCCGTGGTTGCCATGTCCACCAGGATGATCTGCTGGTCAGCCCCGCCGTAGATGGCGACGGGCGCGGGCCGCAGCGGCGCAGGGACGCCACGCGGGGTCAGGCTGGGATAGGCGCTGAGCACGATCAGGGCCAGGCAGGCGCCGAGCAGCGGCCAGGCATGCAGCACAGGGTGGCGCGCCACGCCCACGGCCGCCAGGCCGCAAAGCGCCAGTCCGACCAGGCCCAGGCTCTGCCAGGGGTAGGTCAACAGGCCGCCCAACGGCAGGGGAACGACCGCCGCGGCCAGGCCGACCACGGCAACCGCGGTCCACACCCGGCGCCAGGCGCTGAGGGTGGACGCGGCCACGCCCGCATGGTCAGCCGGCCACCAGGCGAGCAGGGCCAGCCCCAGCGCGGCCAGGCCGGGGGCAAAGCTGAGATCGTCCTGCCAGCCGGGTTGGCTGAGGCCGAAGCCGCTGCTGCCCGTGATGAGCTGAAAGAGATAGACGGCATGATCGGCGAAGGTGACGGGCGCCGCGGCGAACGCGCCCGGCCAGGTGAAACGGCTGAGCAGGCCGGCGGCCGCGCCCAGCGCCAGGCTGAGCCAGCCGGCGCGGCGCAGTCGCCAGGGCGCCGCAATCAACAGCGGCAGCAGACTGAAGGTCAACAGGCTGAGCAGCGCCAGCCCGGTCTGCGTCCAGATGAGCGCGGCCGCCAACAGAGCCACAACCAACCCGCTGCGCACAGACGGGCGGCCGCAGACACGCAGCATGGCCCACCCCAGCCACGGGAGGAGGGCCAGGAGCAGCACTTCGGCCACCGCGCCGCGGCGATAAAGCGCAGTCAGGGTGAAAGGCAGGTAGGCAAAAAGGACGGAGGCAACCAGCGCAGCCGGCTTGTCCAGCAGACGGCGCACAGCCAGGAAAAGACCGAGCGGCCCCGCGATCACCGCCAGGGCCAGGGTGAGCTTGAGGGCAGTCGCGGCGCCGAGCGCTCGCCAGGGCAGCGCCAGCGCGTAGGGCAGCGGCCCTTCGCCGCGCCAGGGGTCGGCCGGCGCGGTCAGGGTGGGCAACCCGCCCGCCAGCTCGTTGAGATGATAGAGCGGGCTGAAACCGCTGTGCAGTTCGAACCAGCCGGGCGCGGTCAGCGGCGCCCAGGCCGGTACGGTCATCAGGAAAACGAGCAGCAGCCAGCCGCCCGACGATTTCAGCCTGCGCATGTCATCTACTCTCACAGGAAAGGTCAGAAGTGTTCCCACTCCCAATGGTAGTCTGCGATTAGTATAATCCAGAACGACCATTTTGTCAGCTTGCGCATCCTTGACAGACTATTCCACTTCATGTATGATTTCGCTGCGTTCAGCGTGAAGTGCGGCCCGCGGCGCCTGATGTTGCTGACCCGCTCTACCGAAGATCAACCGACCTCTCACCCAACGGAGGTACCCTATGCTCGCTTGTGTCACCAGTTGTGCCTTGATTGGCCTGGAAGGGGCCACCATCGAAGTCGAAGTAGACATCGCCCCTGGGCTGCCCAAGGTGACGATTGTCGGTCTCCCCGATGCCGCCATTCGCGAGGCGGGCGAACGGGTGC
Organism: Candidatus Amarolinea dominans; assembly: GCF_016704685.1. Classification (NCBI taxonomy): domain Bacteria; kingdom Bacillati; phylum Chloroflexota; class Caldilineae; order Caldilineales; family Candidatus Amarolineaceae; genus Candidatus Amarolinea; species Candidatus Amarolinea dominans. Next base: position 163,629 of record NZ_JADIZS010000006.1, on the reverse strand, counting down.
GCAGCGCCATCGTCAACTCCGGCTATCATTTCCCCGGCACCCGCCTGACCATCAGCCTGGCTCCGGCCGATCTGCGCAAGGAAGGCCCGGCCTATGACCTGCCCATTGCCCTGGCTATCCTGGCTGCCACGCGCCAGATTCCATCCGACAGCCTGAACAAGTGCCTGGTGGTTGGTGAACTGGGCCTCGATGGCAGTGTGCGTCACATCTACGGGGTTTTACCCATGGCCGCGCTGGCCGCGGCGCGTGGCCTCGAAACGCTGTATGTGCCGCAAAGCGATGCGCCCGAAGCGGCCCTCGTCGAAAAAATCAATGTCCTGCCCGTGGAATCGCTCAACGCCATCGTCGCTCATCTCAGCGGCCTGCTGCCCATCCGCCGCTTCGAATCCACCATCGGCTTCGATGACGAAACGGTGGAGGCGCCGTCCACCACTGACTTTGCCGAGATTCGCGGCCAGGAGCACGTCAAGCGCGCCCTGGAGGTCGCGGCCGCCGGCGGCCATAACGTGCTGATGAGCGGGCCGCCCGGCGCAGGCAAGACGCTGCTGGCGCGCGCGATGCCGTCCATTCTACCGCGGCTGACCTTGAGCGAGGCGCTGGACATCACGCGCATCTACTCCGTGGGCGACTTGCTGCACACCAGCGGCAGCGGGTTGCCCCTGATTCGCCAGCGCCCCTTCCGCGCACCGCATCACACCATCAGCCATGCCGGCCTCGTGGGCGGCGGGCGTTGGCCGCGGCCAGGCGAGATCAGCCTGGCGCACCGGGGCCTGCTCTTCCTGGATGAACTGCCTGAGTTCGATCCGCGCACGTTGGAAGTGCTGCGTCAACCGCTGGAGGATCATGTGGTGACGATTTCTCGTGCGCAGGGCAGCCTGACCTTTCCGGCCAACTTCATGCTGGTGGCCGCGCTCAATCCCTGCCCCTGCGGCTATTACGGCCATCCGACCATCGAATGCACCTGCTCATCGGCGCTGATTGCGCGCTACCAGCACCGCATCTCTGGCCCGCTGCTCGATCGCATTGATATCCATGTGCAGGTGCCGCCGGTTGATTTTGATAAGCTGACCGATGAGCGCCAGGGTGAGCCGTCGAAGACGATTCGGGCACGCGTGGAAGCCGCGCGGCAGCGCCAGACCAAACGCTTTCAGGCGCACGCCCACGTCACCTGTAATGCCGACATGGGCGTGGCGGAGGTGCGTGAATTCTGCGGCGTGGACAGCAGCGGTCGCGCCCTGCTCAAGGCGGCCATGCGCCAACTGCAACTCAGCGCCCGCGCCTATCATCGCATCCTCAAGCTGGCGCGCACCGTGGCCGACCTGGCCGCCAGCCCGCGCATCGAAACGGTGCATCTGGCGGAAGCGATCCAGTATCGGCCACGGCAGCAGAATTAGGACTCAGCCTGCCTGGAATTCAGACAGGATTCACAGGATTCACAGGATATTCGAACCTCAACGCACCATCGGCAGGTAGGCCACTGCGCCCGCCTGACTGGCGCTGAACCCAATCGCCAGCACGCCGCCAGCATCCGCATGTTGCGCGCCGCCAGCCCCGATCGTCACCCGCGTCCCGCCTGCGACCGGCGCGGTTTGCACCGTGTAGCCGGCGTCGGGCGTCAGCCCGGTGACGAGGAAGCGCGTGACGCTGGCCGGCGCGGTGAAGACCAGCGAACTCAGCGGTGCGCCGAGATTGACCGGGAACAACACCGCGGCCCCGCGCACAGCCGCCCCTGCAAACGTCCCATCGTCGCTGCCGATCAACGTCGCCGTGTCCGCGCCGGCGCCCGCGTCCGCGCCTTGCAGCACCTGCAAGAAGCGCACCGATGTCGGATCGCCCGGCGCTTCCACCTTCAGCCGTGTCTGCATCGGGTCATCGCCGGCGGCCGTGTCCAGGATGTGCTGCTCCACCGTGTTCACCGCGCTCAGGGTCGCGTTGGCGGGCAGCAGCGAGGTGAGAAAGAGCTGCTGGCCCGCGGTCGTCTGCATGGTGGCGCGCGCACCGCTGACCGTGGCCGGCTGCGGCAACTGCAGCCACCAGCGTTTGAAACGCCCGGCCGTCTGCGATTGGGCGCGGTCGTAAACCACGATATGATCGGGTTTGAGCCACACGATGGACCGGCTGGCATGGGTGATGTCAACGGCGCTTTCATTTTCCGAGTTGTACAAGTTAGTGGCGTCGCCCAGCGCGTAGGTGTAGCCCGCGGCCGTGCTGTGTGCCAGCAGGGTAGGGTCGCCGCTTGCGACGTAGTTCCACTGGGAGCCGCGGCGCCACAGATCAATGCGCCAATCGTCATCGTCACGATCGGGCGGGCGGTTGTTCGCCAACGCCACCGCGTTGCGGAATTCGGTGCTGGCGATGCCCTCGGCGATGTCCGCATAGCCCAGCCGTGCCTTCGTCAGCCATTCTCCATCGCGATAGAACTCGAAATGATTGCCATCCGCCTGTTGATGATCAATCTGATTCCAACTCAGGCTGTAGATGAACCAGGTTGCGTCCGCGCCCCAGCCGGTGCGGCTGAACAGCTTGTTCATGCCGGGCGCCAGGAAAGCGGTCGGCAGGGCGGGGCGCGGATCAGGCGCTGATGCCGCAGCCGGATCGAAGAGCAGGAAGTAGAGGATCGCCTGGCGGAAGTCGTCCGGGTTGGCGACGCGTTCCAGCAGACGGTCGGCGCCGCCCGCGGGGGTTTGGGTTTCGATCCAGCGCAAGGACGCCAGGCGCGGCGCGTTGCTCACGGCCTGATCGTACAGACCGAGCGCGCCGAAGGCATCAATGAAATCAGGCAGGCGGTAGTGCTGGGCATCGCCGTACCAGGCGGGTTGATAGACCGGCCCCAGCTCCGGCGCGCTGTCCAGGATGGTCGTCGCCGGGCTGAGACCGTGCAGATAAGAGGTCACCAGGTCGTCCCAGAACGGATTGGCGCTCAGAACCACCTGCGGCCCGCGGCGGTTGGGGTCATCTTCGCCGGCGGTGTGCAGCGCCAGCAGGAACTGAATGGCGTAGCTGGCGGTCTGCGGGCTGTACTCCAGCCCCTCCGGCAGTAAACCGCCCTGGCTATCGGTGCCGCTGAGGTGATGGAAGATGTAGAGCCAGGCGCCCGTGGCCTGATCGAGATAGGCGTGCAGGGTCTGGCCCGGATCATCGGCCGGATCGAGCGCCAGCGCCATCAGGCCCAGGTTGCGCATGTGCGCGGTGAAGTAGTTGTTGCCAGCCCAACGCACCTGCAGCCGGTCTGCGAGCAGCGCCGGATCGTTCACCAAACCGACCGGCTCCGGGTGATGGTAGCCGCTTTGCTTGATCTCCTCGGACCAGCGCAGGAAGACGGTGCGAATCTTGGCCTTGTCCGCGGCGCTCAGACTGGGATAGATCCAATCTACCACCAACGGGAAGGCCTCGCCGTGCCAGCGCGCGCGGTTGGAGTCGGTGGTGAAGAACTCCGGATGGCGAAAGGGCGGGTAGCCCCTGCTGCCGTTGCAGTTGTAGTTCTCCTGCGTGGCCGGGCCTTTGGCCGCTTCGGTAATGGCCGTCATCAGCAGGGTGCGCGCCCGCGCCGCATAGTCCGCCCGCGCCGCGGCGTCAGGATGCACCAGTGACGCGAACGCGAACAGTTCGGCGTACATCTCCGTGGCATACTCCTCGTACTCACGGCTGCCACAATCCTGGTCGGGCACATCGCCGCGGTCCATGGCATCCGTGGCATTTGCCAGCACCACGGCCAACCCATCACGATAGAGCGGGTTGCTGTCACTGGCCCAGGCGCGCAGCCTCGGCAGATCGGCCGTGGTCAGCCACAGGCGCGGATGCTCGCCCGTGGCCTGTTTGCCGGCCGCTGCGGAGGCGGGCGCGGTGGGCAGCGGCGTGCCCGGCGCGACAGAGGTCTCGGCCGACGATGGCGCCTCGGGCGCCTCGATCGCGGTTGGCGTTGCCTGGCGATCGGCGCAGGCCGTCAACAGGAAAACTGCCATCATGATACTGAGCAGCAGGTGCGACATGGATGTCTCCTTTTTTCGATGCGTAGTAGAGCGATTGAAATCGCGCCTGAGGGGCGTGCCGCCGGTTGGCGATTGAAATCGCACCTCACGGGCGTTCCGCCGGTTGGCGATTGAAATCGCACCTCACGGGCGTTCCGCCGGTTGGCGATTGAAATCGCACCTCACGGGCGTTCCGCCGGGCGTCCACCTGCGTGGACGCAATCCGGGTCGGCGCAGGCCGACCTGGTGGCGGAACGCCCCTTCGCCCCGAATTCATTCGGCGGCCCTTTCGCCTGCGTGGACGCAATCCGGGTCGGCGCAGGCCGACCTGGTGGCGGAACGCCCCTTCGCCCCGAATTCATTCGGCGGCCCTTTCGCCTGCGTGGACGCAATCCGGGTCGGCGCAGGCCGACCTGGCGGCGGAACGCCCCTTCGCCCCGAATTCATTCGGCGGCTTTCGCCCGAATTCATTCGGGGTCAGTTACATCGGTGGCTTGATGGTGATCGCCGCATCGTACTCGATTATCTGTACGGTCTTGGATTTGATCCCGCCAGCCTCGCCTTCGATCTCTTGCTTGACCGGCAGACCCCGTTTCTCGCTCACCCACAGCTTGACCTGGCTGATGATTTGATCGGCGCCGGCTTCGCCAAAGATATAGGTAGAGGTGTAGGTGTAGACGCGTGCCCGTTCGCCATTCACCTCATCGGTACCGACGGCCTGGACATTGCTGATCGTTTTGCTGAGCGAGTCCTCCGTCGCCAGCAGGCCGACCTGTTCCAGGATCATGCTGCCGGACACGGGCGACACTTCCCATACACCTTCCTTCTTCGTCCATCCCTGTTCGCCGATAAAAATGTTCTCATTTTCAAAATCGGCCATCTTCATCACAGTATGGATCTTGTCGGGCGGCACAATCTCGCCCGTCATCTCGATGGTCCCGCTGTCGGACACGATATTGGTCGTGGTGCGATAGGGGCCGGCCTTCATCTGGTTTTGGATGGCCGCGATGATGGCGGACTTGGGGTCGCCGGGCAGCGCGGGCGCAGCGGTGGCCGCAGGAACCGGCGTGGCAGCCGGCGCGGTCGTGGCAACTGCTGCGCTTGTGGCAGCCGGTGCGCTCGTGGCGGCGGGGGGCGCCGCGGTTGGCGAGGCAGAGCTGCCGCCGCAAGCGGTCAGCAGCAGGGACAACAGGAACAACGAAATCAACAAGCGTTTCATCAGTATGGATCTCCTTGCAGAAACTTACAAAATGCGGGCCTACGCCCATCTAACTACAAAACAACAGGACATGGCTGGATTATGCACGCACGCCCTGGTCAAGAGGTGACATTTTGTGACACATGTCCGGCGCTGATTGTGACTTGCCGTCAGCGCAACGGATGTTGCACCACAGCGAAGACAACCATTTGTGGTATGATGGGGGTATGCCAAGTCAACGCCCAAACACCCTGCCTGCCACTGACCTGCCGCTATCAGGCGCTCAACGATCGGCATGGCATCTCCCTGGCGCTGCAATTCGCAGCCTGGCTGGCGCTGGCGGAGACGCCGCACCCGCTCGGCGCCGAGCGAGCCGCGGCGTTATGGGGAACTGCACAGCCCCTGCGGGCCGGCGCCAACCGTGCGCTTTCGCCCAGCGAACGCCGCGAGGAGGATGCCATGCTGATCGCAATAGGTGAAAGGCTCGGCGCGCCGCGCGCACCGCGTTGCTGTCCGCCGGCGGGACGACAGATTGGACTACCGTGCTGGCGCACTCCCCGCAGGCTGCTCTCCCCGGGGCGCCATCACATTCGATCGCATAGAGACAGCTCATGTCACGTCGTGCTACATCATCCACACGGCCGCCACGCCACCCGGATGGCATCCCACCGGGGCACTGGGACGAAAATCAGGCCCCCGACGGCTATCAGCCCCGCAATCCATCGCTGCTCGAACGCTCCCGCCATTGGCTGCGCGGGCCTGATGACCTGGCCGCGCGCAATCGCCAGAATGTCTTGATTGACGGCATCGGGGTTGGCTTTGCTGCGGGCATCGGCACCTTTCTCTCGGTCTTCCTGGTGCGCCTGGGTGCATCCAGCTTCATGGTGGGCCTGCTCACCGCCATGCCCGCGTTGACCGGCATCCTGTTGGCATTCCAGGTCGGCGCCTTTCTCTCGCGCCAGCGCCAGGTGGTGCCCTGGTTTTCGCGCGCCCGTCTGTTCGTCCTCTCCTGCTATGTGCTGACCGGCCTGGTCCCCTATCTGTTCGATCAGCATGTGCCTGAGATTATCGTCGGCATTTGGGCGTTGGCTACGCTGCCGCAAACGGTGGTGTCGGTCGCTTTTTCCGTGGTGATGGGTCAGGTGGCCGGGCCACGCGGCCGCGTCGCCCTGATGAGTCAACGCTGGTCAACCCTGGGCCTGGCCAATGCCCTGGCCGTGCTGCTGGCCGGTCAACTCCTGCAACACTGGGATTTCCCCCTCAATTACCAGATCATCTTCCTGATCTCGGCCATCGGCGGGCTGGTCAGCTACAGCTTCTCCATCCGCATCAGCCTGCCGGACCAGGAAGCGCCGCCCGCGCCCAGCGGCCGCGGCTCACCCTGGCGCCAGGAGCTTGGCGTGCTGCGCCAATACCCCGACTTCCTGCGCTTCACGGCCAGCCAGTTCATCTTCCGCGCCGGCCTGAGCATGGCCATGCCGCTGTTGCCACTCTACTGGGTGCGCGAACTGAAAGCGTCGGACATGACCATCAGTTTCATCAACACCGCGCAGACCGTTGTGCTGCTGGTCGCCTATCTGTTGTGGACGCGCCTGGCAAAGCGCACTGGCGAACGCCGGGTATTGCTCATCTGCGTTCGGCGCCAGTTTCTACCCCTTCCTGACCGCGCTGACGCACAGCACAGGGCCGCTGGCGATCTACGCCGGCATCAACGGCTTTTTTCAGGCCGGCGTGGACCTGGTCTTTTTCGACATCATGCTCGACACCTGCCCGCCGCAGAACCAGGCGCGCTACATCGGTCTTTACCAAACGACCGTCTTTACCGCCATGTTTCTGGCGCCGCTCACCGGCACTTGGCTCGCCGATCATTTCAGTCTCGGTTGGGGCCTGCTGATCGCCAGCGCACTGCGCCTGGGTGGCTTTGTCCTGCTCTATCTGCTCGGCGTGGGACGCGGGCTGAAATCGGAAGCGGCGGGTTAGGGCAGAGGGTCATCTCTTTCTTTACACAGGTATCTGACCAGTGCAGATCATGCCCCTCAAGCGCGTTCGACGGTGATGGTTTGGCGGTTGATGCGGAAGTTGTGCGCTTTGGACAGCACCTGGATGACAAAGCGCTCCGGCACGTCAACCACCGTGTGGTGGTCCTGGATGAAAATTTTGCCGATGGCGTGACCGGGAATGTCGGCATGATAGGCGATGGTGCTCACCACATCGCTCGGCCGCACCCCGTGCAGCCGTCCTTTGCTCAAGTTCAGGCTGACCATGCCAACTTCGGGCGCGCCTTGCGTTCGTCGTGGGCGACTGCTCTGCTCGCCCGGCCTGATCTCGCGCCGCGATCGCATCTCTACCTCGCGCAGCGCGTGGCGCGGGCGTCGTTCCTGCACCTCGGTGATCGGCAGAATCGAGCGCTGGCCTTCGACGGTGCGCACATGGCGTAGCGCGGCCGCGGCAATTTCCAGCGGATCGTAGCCGGCGTCCACCAGGGTCGCGGCCAGGCGACGTTCGCCGCCCGTGCGTCCCCGCTTCAGCCAGACCGTCACCTGCTCCAGCAGTTGCTCTTCGCGGTGCTGTTCGATCTGCTCGACCGTGGGCAGTGTTGCGGCTGAAATGCGCTGTTTGGTGAAGCCTTCGATGCGGCCCAGGCGCCAGCGTTCGGCCGGCGTCACCAGGGAGATGGCGATGCCGGTCTTGCCCGCGCGGCCGGTGCGGCCGATGCGGTGGACATAGATTTCCGGGTCTTCGGGAAGATCGAAGTTGAAGACGTGCGAGATGTTCTCGATGTCCAGGCCACGAGCCGCCACATCGGTTGCCACCAGCACCTTGGTCTGGCCGCGGCGGAAGCGGTTGAGCACGCGCTCGCGCTCATCCTGCTCCAGTTCACCGCTCAAGCCTTCGGCCGGGAAGCCGCGTGTGGAAAGCTCGGCCGCCAACTCACCCGCGCCGGCGCGGGTGCGCACAAAAATCAGCGCGCTGGTGATCGGTTCCATCTCGAACAGGCGGGTCAGGGCGGCCAGCTTTTCGGCGTTGTTGACCAGGTAGGTGCGCTGCTCGATGGCCGCCACCGTCACCTGTTCGCGCTCGGTGGTGATGGCGCGGGGATCGCGCAGGTAGCGGTCGGCCAGGCGCCGGATCTCCGGCGACAGCGTCGCGGACAGCAGCGCGGTCTGGCGGTCGGTCGGCGTGGCGGCCAGGATAGTCTCGATGTCCTCGATGAAACCCATGCTCAGCATTTCATCGGCCTCATCCAGGACTACCACACGCACCCGGCTCAGATCGAGCACCTTGCGCTCCATCAGGTCGAGCAAGCGACCAGGGGTGCCGACCACAAGGTCAACGCCCTTTTGCAGGCGGTTGATCTGGCGGGCGTACGCTTCACCGCCATAGATGGGCAGGACGCGCACACCGCGCTGCTGGCCGTAGTCGTGCAACGCCTGGGCCACCTGGCTCGCCAGCTCACGCGTGGGCACCACCACCAGGCCCTGGACGGCGTGATAGTCAGCCTGCAGATGATGGAGCATGGGAAGGCCAAAGGCGGCGGTCTTGCCTGTGCCGGTATGGGCCTGGCCAATGATGTCGTGACCGGCCAGCAAGAGGGGGATCAAGGCGGCCTGAATGGGGGTGGGCGTGGTGAAGCCAAGCGCTTCTACGGCCTGCACCAACTGCGGATGCAGGTCTAACTGCGAGAATTCGGATGTCATCGTTTTTTCACTCTACTTTGATGAAACGAGAATTTTCTAACCGCCTGGTTCGACGGCCCGCGGGGGCGCTGTTCGGACGCTTATTCAATTCTCGTTTCTATCTTGGCTGTTCTTCAGCCGATTTACTCACTGTTTCGATGACTCCGCTGCGCCGCACGTGCCCCTACCGCCATCTTCGGCCCACCCGCTGTCGCGCGTGAGCCTGCCACGGACAAGAAAAGCGCCTGACCATGCTGAGTCAGGCAACCCGTTGGAATGATCAAAACAGAATTCAACGATTACTTGCCGCCCACCGGCGGACAAGAGGGCGCATTATGCCACAGCGCGGCCAAATTGGGAAATTACCGCCCTGCGTTGAATGATGCGAGGTGGGTACCTGCGCGCGTTTACCGATTACATGAGGCAAATCCCGGTCTTGAGCGCCAGTAATGTAGGCAGGATCGAAGACGCCACTCATGCTGCAATCGCCGCCAGGGCCACGAACCCCGCGGCCGACGTCAGCGCGCTGGAAGCGGAGATTGACCGCCTGGTCTATGCGCTCTACGGGCTGACGCCGGCGGAGATCAGGATCGTGGAGGGTGGGTAAGTGTGGCCCGCAACGCTTGGCAGGTCAGGTGGAGTGTGCTACAATCAATCCAGGAGATGCCTGATCGTTTCGGCATTCCAGTCCAGCGGCCATTTGATGGAACTGTCAGAGGTATGAACATGGTACAGATCACGATGAAACTTCCTGACCAGTTGGCGGGCCAAATTCTACCAGCACGCCGCTGGCTGCCTGTCGTGCTTGAGTTGAGCCTGGCGCGACTGAAGACGCCGGCTGCCGAGACGTCTTCCGAGATCATGGACTTCTTCTTGCTCAACCCAAGCCTGGAAAATGTTCTCGCCTACCACGCATCAGATCGGGCGCAGCGCCGGCTACAAAGGCTGCTGGCGCTCAACGAGGCAGGCCTACTGAGCGAGACAGAGCAGGAAGAGCTGGCTGAGATGGAGCGGCTCGAGCACATTCTCATCATGCTCAAGGCGCAACTCGCTGACCAGGTGCGGCTCGGCAACTGATGGCCACTCCTATCCCGTCTGATCTACGCCGATTAGTTGCAGAACGAGCAAGGTATCGGTGTGAGTACTGTTTACTGCCCCAAACCATGGCATTGCACCGACATGAACCCGATCACATTGTCCCCATTCAGCATGGCGGCGTCACGGAAGCCATCAACCTTGCCCTCGCTTGTTTGCGCTGCAATCGCTACAAGGGACCAAATGTTGGCTCCTTTGATCCACTGACGGGTCTGTTAGTTCCCCTTTTTCATCCTCGTTTACAGAGCTGGGACCAGCATTTCCACGTCGTCGGTGCTGAGATCAGGCCGCTCACTCCGGAAGGACGCGTCACCGTTTTGGTTCTTCGGCTCAACGATCCCGATCGCCTGGCAGAGCGCCAGCGGCTAATTGAAGCCAGGCTATACTGGTGATCACCACGAAGGTCATGGTGTGGAAGCGGAGATTGATCGCCTGGTCTATGCGTTTTCTGGCTATGTCTGGTCAGCCATACGGAGGTAACCCCATGCTACAAGTTGAACTACCCAACCGATTGCTCAGCGTTCTGAACTCACTCGAGCCGGGCGCTGCGCCAAAGCAGCAGGTGGTGCGTCTCGCCGAACAAGAGTTGCGCCGCCGTCTGGCGCGCTACCAATTGACGGATCGTCTCTTTCGGCAAAAATACGGCATAACCCTGGACGAGTTCGAGGCGGCCGAGGTTGTCAAGACGCGTGGGTATTCCTTCGAAGTCGAGAATGACCATCAAGATTGGGACTTGGCTGTTGACGGCATCCACACGGTCGAACTCCAGTTGGCCAGCTTACGGGGTGAAGCGTGACCGCAGACGATGTCGAGCGTGACATTCAACTCCCAGGAGATGACTCGATGACCGCCTTGACGCAAGATGATGTCCTGGAAACGGCCCTGGAGCTCTATGAGCAGGAAGCCTATGCGGAAGCGTATGCTTTCGTGACGGCCGAGGTACAACAGCAGGGCCTGGAATCGGGACAGATCTACAATTTTCGCATCTGCCTGGCCAATCTCAGCGGACAGTCAGACCTGGCCCTGCGCCTGTTTGCCGAAGCCCTGGCCCAGGGCTACTGGAGCAACCCGGACCAGATGTTGGCAGATGAGGATCTGCTCACGCTGCGGGATCATGTCGAATTCCTGCGCCTCCTCGACATCTGTCGCGGCCAGCAGGCGGCGGCCCAGCGCACGGCGCAACCCGAATTGCGCCTGATGTGGCCCGTCACCACGCCCGCGCCCTTGCTGGTGGCCTTACACGGCAACCAGCACAACGTGGCCGACACGGCCCCGGCCTGGGAACCGCTGACCGCGGCGGGCTGGTGCGTTGCGCTCCCGCAATCATCGCAGATGGCCGGCCCCAATGCCTTTGTGTGGAACGACCTTGCGCTTGCCACGGCCGAGATGCGCACTCACGCCGAGACCTTGCGTCAGCATCCCCGCGTTGATTTCAGCCGGTGTGTCGTGGCTGGTTTTTCGATGGGCGCACGGCAGGCGTTGTGGTCGGTGCTGGAAGGGATTTTCCCCGCGCGCGGGCTGATCCTGCTCGGCCCCTGGTTGCCAGAATTATCGGCTTGGACCTCGCGGCTGCCACGCCTCGCGGAGGCCGGCACACGCACCTACGTCATCATCGGCGACGCCGATCATTCGTGTCTGCCTCACGCCCAAGCGCTTATCGCCGCGCTGCGGGGCCACAACCTCCCCTGTGAATTGGAACTGCATCCCGGTATGAGACATCGCTACCCGCCTGATTTCGAGACCAGCCTGCGCCGCGCCCTGGCGTATTTTGGGCGCTTAGGAACGAGAATTTAATAAGTGTCCGAATTGCGGCTCACGCGGGCAGATGAAAATCGAGCAGGGGTGAGTGGAAGGGCTGCAGGAACAAAGCCTCGGCGTAGGCAAGCACGACGGCGCTGGCCGGCATGTCCATCTGGCCGTCGCGCACGCTCACGGTCGCGCCACTCAGCAGATCCACGTAGTCGCCGGCGGGCAGCGGCGCCTGCACCAGGCCCGCTTCCGCCGTGACGTTGAAGAGACCGTACAGGTTACCGCCCTCACCCTGCCAGGCCGCCTGGATCAGCGGCTCGGCGGCCGTCAGCACGAACTGGCCCGTGGTCAGCGCAGGATGTTTCTTGAGCCGCGCCAGCGTGGTCAGAAACGGCTGCCAGGCGTAGTCTCCCCAAACCACCTTATCCACGTCGAACAGCGAAGGCGTGTGCGTGGCGCCGGCTTCCTGCCCCGCGTAGATCAGGAACGCGCCGCGGTTGAACGCTTCGAACGCGGTCCAGGCCAGCGCCTGGTCGAGCGATGGCGCCAGACGCATGATGCGCATCTGGTCATGATTCTCCACGCAGCGCAGCTTGATGAAATTGTCTGGATAGATGGCGTCCTGAAAGCGCAGCATCTCCAGATAGCGCGCCACGGACGCCTGCCCCAAGACGGCTGCCTGCCAGACCGGCCAGATGTCGTAGTTATAGGTCAGGTCGAAGGCCTGGTACAGCTCACCGTCGGAGAGTCCGCTCAGATTCACGGAGCGGCGGTGGGCCACCCAGGCGGCATGCACCGACTCCGCCAGCCAGATCACGCCTGGTTTGACCTGCGCGACGGCCGCGCGCGCCCGGCGCCAGAAATCAACCGGCAGCAGTGAAGCCACGTCGCAGCGAAAACCATCCACCCCAAACTCGGCCCACATTTGCAGCGTGGTGATCAGGTACAGCGCCAGTTCCTCATTGGGATGCTTCAGATCAATCACATCGCTCCAATCCGGCACGGTCGTCATTGGTTTGCCGCTGGCGTCCTGATGATACCAGTCGGGATGCTGGCGCACCAGCACAGAGTCGTGCGCGGTGTGATTGTAAACGACATCAATCATCACCTTCAAGCCCAGGCGATGGGCCGCAGCGATCAGGCGCGCAAAGTCGTCTTTAGTACCATATTCGGGGTTGACTGCACGATAATCCAGAATAGAGTATGGACAACCGAGGCTGCCCTTCTTGTTGAGCTGGCCGATGGGATGGATGGGCATGAACCAGACAACGTCTACGCCCATGCTTGCCAGCCGCGGCAGGTCAGCCTCCACATCGGCAAAGGCGCCGTTGGGGCCGTGATTGCGCACGTAGACTTCGTAGATGACCAGGTTACGGTAGTTTTTTGGTGTATCGAATGCCATATCTCGTTTCTTTCCAGGTGAGGCGCACATGGCGTCTCTGATAGTATATCGGCCGCGGTCGAGTTGATCGAGTTGGGCGGTCATGGTAAGATATACTCCCCCATCGCCCCCCAACATCCCCCAACGTTCGAGAGTCCCTCGCCTTGCGCGCCTCCGGCGCCATGTCATTATACGCCAGCAGACCCGTCCAGCCAAACAAGACCAGCGCTGGCGGCTGCGGCCGCCGAATGAATTCGGGGCGAAGGGGCGTTCCGCCGCAAGGTCGGCCTGCGCCGACCGGCGTGACGTCAACGCAGATTACTGGTACACGGATTAACACCGATGGACACGGATATGAAAACGATCAGTGTGAATCCGTGTTGATCCGTGTACTAATCCTGTTGCCCGGCGGTACGCCCATCAGGCGCGGTTTCAATCGTTCGCCTGCGGCGGGGCGCAGCCTGGGCAGTTATGTTCCCCCGCAGATTCGACCAGACGCGCTCCGCACTGCCAGCAGCGTCGTGCGCCTGGTGCGTGACACGGAGGTGTCCCCATGAAACAATGGATGCGCGCAGTGACCGTGACGTTCGTCATGGTGTTCGTTTTACAGCCAGGGATGCCCCTCCACCATACCCCACGCGCGGTTGCTCAGCCGCTCGTTCCTCTGTGCGATACGGCAACGGCCGTCAGCACCACCTTCAACAGCACCGCCATCGCGGCCGGCAACACCCTCTGGTTTGTCAACCGCTTGAAGATCAGCGGCATGGGCGCCAACGTCACCACGATCTTTGTCCGGCAGGCCACAATTTCATTTACCGCCAACGGTACGCCCTACACCCTGCCGGCGCCCGACGCCCGCATCATCTTCGACCCGGCCGCCAGCACCACAACGACCAGTTTCGACAGCGCCACGCAGCAGTGGGTGACGCGTGTCTCGCCGGGGAATTTTAGCCGCAATGTCTTTGCCGGTGGATTGGCCTTGACGGTCCCGGCCGGCGGCTTTCCGGGCAGCACCGGCCCCGTGACCTGGACCGCCACCTTTACCGTGGATCAGCCGGGCATCACCTTCACCTGGAACTGGGCGGCGGCCGTCTACACCAGTTTCAGCACGAACTACAACGCGGTCGGCGTCAAACCGGTGGACGGGAACACCCAAAATCCCTATGACAACAACGATCAGGCCGGCACACCCGAAAATTACAAAGGCTCCGTCACGGCCGGCGCCACCGGCAACGGCGGTTCCAACTACACCGGCTCCTGGACCGGCAATCGCACGGTGACGCCCTGCCGGCTGTACCAGATCGGCGATCTTGTCTGGAACGACGCCAACGGCGATGGCGTGCAGACGGCCGGCGAGAGCGGTCTCGGCAGCGTCCAGGTCAATCTGTTCAGCGCTGTCGGCGTGCTGCTCGATTCCACCATGACCCAGGCCAGCGGCGCTTTCGCGCTGTTGGCGGCGCCGGGCGATTACTACCTGGAGTTTGTGGCGCCGGCCAGCTACGTGTTCACCCAGCCCAACCAGGGCGCCAATCCGGCGCTCGACAGCGACGCCGACCCTCTGTCCGGGCAGACGCCGGTTTTTACCCTGGGCGCTGCGGCCGACCTGACCTGGGACGCGGGGCTTCACCTGGCCGCGTCGCTGGGCGACCGCGTGTGGTACGACCGCAATCACAACGGCGTGCAGGATGGCAGCGAACCAGGCGCGCCCGATGTCGGCGTGTTCCTGTACGACGAGTGGCAATCGCTGGTAGATGTGCAATTGACCGACGAAAATGGCTACTACGCCTTCGACGGGCTGCACGCCGGCGATTACATCATTCAGTTCGAGTTGGTGGATGGCTACGACTTCACCGCGCCGCAGATGGGCGGTAACGCCGATCTCGACAGCGACGCCGATCCTGACACCGGCGAGACCGCGATCATCACGCTGGCGGCCGGCGGCTCCGATTCCAGCTGGGATGCCGGGCTGGTGCGACTGGGCGCGCTGGGCGACCGGGTCTGGTACGATGCCAATCAGAACGGTATCCAGAACATCGGCGAGCCGGGCCTGCCCAACGTGCCGCTGACCCTCTACGGTGACAGCAATGGCAATGGCACGCTGCAACCCGGCCTGGATGAGATGATCGCCACGCGCGTCACCAGCGCCGATGGCAGCTTTCTGTTCAACGCGCTGGCACCCGCCGTCTACTTCGTGGATATCGGGACACTGCCCGGCGCGACCAGCGGCGCCGCTTCAGTCAGCGGGCCGCAGAGCCTGCCGGATCCTGGCGGCCCCTTGACGCTGACTGACGGTCAGGTCTGGCGCGATGCTGATTTTGGTTATGTCCTCCCGCCCGGCCCCAACCAGGCCATCGTCGGCGACAGCGTCTGGTTCGACGGCAACAGCGACGGGCGCCAGCAGCGGGGAGAGCCAGGCATCGCGAATCTGCAGATTTGCGCCACGCCCGCGGCCGGCGGCGCGGCCATCTGCGCGCAGACCGACGCCAACGGTCATTTTCTGCTGGCCCTTGCGCCCGGCGCCTACAGCGTGGCGCCACCCACGCCGCCGGCCGGTTTACAGGCTACCGTGGCGGTGGGGACGCCGTTCTCCGTGGCGGCGGGCGAGCAGGCGCTGGGCGTTGACCTGGGCTACGGCAACCCCACGGAAGCCCCGCTGGGCAGCATCGGCAACCTGGTTTTCAACGACGCCAATTACGATGGCGTTTTCGACGCGGGCGATAGCCCATTGGCCGGGGTGACGGTGGACATGATCCAGGACAGCAACGAAAATGACGCCTGGGATGCGGGCGAGCCGATCCTGGCGACGGTGACGACCAATGCCGCCCTGGACGCCAGCAACGGGAATTACATTTTTCTGGGCGTTCCGGCCGGACGCTTCCTGATTCACGTCAGCGACACCAACGGCGCGCTGCTGGATTACAACCAGGGTTCGTTGGGGCAACCGGACACCGATAATCACAGCCAGAGCGACCCGTATGTCGTTGTCCTGGCGAGCGGGGACAGCAGCGTGCTGGCCGATTTTGGCTACTATGTCCGCATTCAGCCCAGCGTTGGGCTGATCGGCAATCAAGTGTGGATGGACAACGATGGCGATGGCCTGTACAGCGCCGGCGGCAGCGATGATGAACTGGCCGGCGTGACGCTCGAGCTGCTGCAGAACGACGTGGTGACGCGCACGGTGACCAGCGGCGCGGGCGGCGCGTACGCGTTCACCGGTTTAGCGGCCGGCGCCTACCAGGTGCGCGTGGCCGATCCCTTTGGGGTTCTGAACGGCTACATGGTGACAGCCCTCGGCCCGCAGCCCGGCGCGGATGCCAACAACCAGGCGCAGCCATTCAGCGTCACCCTGACCGACGGCGGCGCGGTGGTCAGCGCCGATTTTGGCTATCGCCGCGCCGGCGTGACCGTCGGCGGTATTGCCTGGCTGGACAGCAACGGCAACGGTATCTACAACACGGGCGAGCAGATGATGAACAACGTCAATCTGCGCATCACCAACAGCGGCGGCGCCACGATGGGCGATGTGATCACCGGGCCGGCGGGCGGCTTTGCCAGCGGCCTGTACAGCCTGGGCAACCTGGCCGCGGGGCAGTACACCGTCGCCTTCCTGGCCGGGCCGCCGGGCTACACCCTGATTGGGCCAGCCAGCCTGACCACCGCGTACCTGGCGCTTGGGCAGAGCGATCTGAACCTCAATTTTCCGTTCATCAACCCCACGGCGCTGCAGGTCGTTGACTTTGCTGCCTGGCAGTTGGCCGATGGCCGCGTGAGGGTGGCCTGGCAGACCGCGGCCGGCGCGGCCGGGTTGGAATTCCACGTCTGGCGCGCGACCAGTGCGGACGGCATCTACCAGCGGCTGACCAGCGCGCCGGTTGCCAGCCAGGCGGTTGGCGGCGCCAGCTACGAATGGGTGGATGAGTCGGCCGTCGCGGGCAAGGCCTATTTCTACCGCCTGGAGGCGCTGCCCTCCGGTCAAATGATCGGGCCGGTGTCCGCGCGACTGTGGGGTATGCAGCTCTTCTTACCCCTGATGCGCATCGGCGGTTGATGAACACACAAGAAATGAGAAGCCCTGTAAGGAAATTGTAAGGTTTATACCTACACATTTCGTAGGGACTGGATTTATAATGAACATCAGTAGTCGCGCCTCTCTGCGCTTCTGCCTTGCCCTCCGCTAATTTTCAAAGTTGGCGATTTTCTGTGGCAGTGGGAGTTCACTGTCACAGAATGGAGCCAGGAAAATAATCGTCAAGGCCGAAGCTGCCTCATTTGACACCCTTTTCATCAATCCAAACACAAGTGACGGAGCTTTGGTAATCGGTGTAACCTGGTATCGAAGCGAATACCGGGAAATCAAAGGAGTCATTTGTGTACAACATGAGGAACAACCACCACTGGTTGGAATTCAGCGCGGGTCTGATCCTGCTGATTTGGGCGGGATTGGGCCTGGGGAGTGCCAGGATCGTGCAAGCTGCCCCGGCAGCAAGCGGCGTGCAGTGGATCATCGAGGCATGGCCCTCGGCCGACTGCAGCGGCTGGTCGGTAAACTTCGTGGGCTGGAATTCCACGGCCGAATCGTGGCGCGTCAAGGTGGATGGCACAATTATTGCCACCGGCACGACCCATGGCAACGAAACGGTGCAAGGGACGTGGTCCGGCTCGATTGATCTGTCTGTCCATCACAGTTTTCGTGTGGAAATCTACGAAAACGGCAACTGGTTGGGGCGCGACGAAAGCGACGGCTTTGGCCCTTGTACGGCCACGGCTACCAGAACCCCCACCGCAACACCAACCAAAACCAGAACCCCTACCTCAACACCAACCAAAACCAGAACCCCCACCGCAACACCGACTTCGCCGAACACGGCAACGCCAACAGCAACACCGGTGGGCTTCTGTCCGTCCGGTCTGTTGACCAATCCGAGCTTCGAGACCGTGAACGGGTCCGGTTTTCCTACCGGCTGGACACTGGAAAGCGGCGAGGCCTCGACCACGAACTATCTGCCCAATGAGCCAGATGGCGCGCGCATCGGTTGGTCGCGCTACAGCGGCGGGCAGTCCGGCGTGCTCTCTCAACAGGCCGCGGCCACGGTCGGCGTTACGTACAACATGACCTTCTACGTCGGCTCGCATGAACCCAGTTGGAAGACCACCATCGCGATCCGCTTCTACAACTCCGGAGGCACAGAAATCGGCACGGCTGCCGTCCATACCGTTATTTGGGACATGGAGAGCAGCGGGGCGAACCCCAGCCTCGGCGGCCCCTACACGCTCAGCGCCACCGCGCCGGCCAACGTCGCCCACTTGAAGGTCATCTTGCGCGATACCGACAGCTCCGGCAACGCCTACACCAAGGCCGACGCCATGTGTCTTACCCAATCAGCGCCCACCGCCACGCCGACCCGAACTTCGACGCCGACGGCTACGCCCACCAAGACCCCAACAGCCCCGCCCACCGCGACGCGCACTAACACTCCAACAGCTACGCCGACGGCCACGCCCACGGCTACGCGCACCAACACGCCGACGGCTACGCCGACCAAAACCCCGACAGCCACCGACGGCTACGCCCACCAACACCCCGACGGCGACGCCCACCAATACCCCAACGCCGTTGCCTGGCGCCATCGGCGACTTCGTCTGGTACGACAGCGATCACGATGGCATCGAGGATGTGGGCGAGCCGGGCATCCCGAACGTGACGATGGCGCTCTACCGCGACACCGATGGCAGCGGCACGCTGACCGCCGGTGACACCCTGGTGGGCACCCGCACCACCGATGCGGATGGCGGCTATCTGTTCAACAACCTGCCGCCGGCCACCTACTTCGTGGATGTGACCGACGCCAACAACGTGCTGGTCGGGCTGACACACGTCGTTGCCAACCAGAGCCAACCTGACCCGACGGGCGCCATCGTGCTGGGCGCCAGCGAGGTCTACAAGGACGCCGACTTCGGCTACTACCAGACGCCCACCTCCGGCTACGCCATCATCGGCGACACGGTCTGGTACGATGACAACAGCGACGGTATCCAGCAGCCGGGCGAGCCGGGTATCCCGAACATTCAGGTTTGCGCGACGCCCACAGGCGGCGGCGCTTCCATCTGCGACACCACCGACAGCAACGGTCATTACCTGATCGAAGTGCCGGCCGGCTCCTACAGCGTGGCGCCGATCAACCCGCCGGCGAGCTACCTGGCGACCACGCCGGTTCCGCACCTGCTGACCGTGCAGATTGGCGAGCAGTACCTGGACGCCGACTTCGGTTATGACGACAAGAATGGCCCGCTACTGGGCACGATTGGCGACCTGGTCTTCCTGGACGCCAACAAGGACGGCGTCTGCAACAGCGGTGACAGCGCCCTCTCCGGCGTCAGCGTGGATCTGATCCGCGACAGCAACGCGAACAACGCCTGGGACGCGGGCGAGCCGATCATCGCCACGGTCACCACCGTGGGCGGCACGGCCTGCAGCGCGGGCAACTACCTGTTCAGCGGCGTCCCGGGTGGCCGCTACCTGGTGCATGTCAGCGACACCAATGCGGTGCTGTTCGACTACACCAAGTCGCCGCTGGGCGCGGCCGGGGTGGACAACAACAACCAGGCTGACCCCTACGCCATCAACCTGGCGCCAGGCGGCAGCAACACAACGGCCGACTTCGGCTACTATCCGCTCGATCGCACCAACATCGGCGTCATCGGCAACCAGGTCTGGGCCGAAGAGGACTACGACGGCCTGTTCGACGCCAACGGCAGCGATGTCGGTCAGGCGGGCGTGACGGTGCAGTTGCTCAAGAACAGCGCGGTCATCGCCACGACGACGACCGGCGCCAGCGGCGACTACGCCTTCGTCAGTCTGCCCGGCGGCACGTACCAGGTGCGCGTCAGCGACAGCTTCGGCGTGCTGGCGGGCTACGTGGTGACGCTGCTCGGGCCGAATCCGGGTCAGGACAACAACAACCAGGCGCAGGCCTACCAGGTGGTGCTGCCGCAGGGCGGCTACAACCTGACGGCCGACTTTGGCTACATCAAGCTCGGCGCCATCGGCGACTTCGTCTGGTACGACAAGGATCACGACGGCATCGAGGATGTGGGCGAGCCGGGTATCCCGAACGTGACCGTCGCGCTCTACCGCGACGATGATAGCAACGGCACGCTCAGCGGCGGAGACACCCTGGTGGGTACCCTGACCACCGATGCTGATGGCGGCTACCTGTTCAACAACCTGCCGCCGGCCACCTACTTCGTGGATGTGACCGACGCCAACAACGTGCTGGCCGGGCTGACCCATGTCATCGCCAACCAGAGCCAGCCTGACCCGACGGCCGCCATCGTGCTGGGCGCCGGGGATGTCTACAAGGATGCGGACTTCGGTTACTACCAGACGCCGACGACTGGCAAGGCCATCATCGGCGACACCGTCTGGTACGACGACAACGGCGACGGCGTGCAGCAGCCGGGCGAGCCGGGCATCCCCAATGTGCAGGTCTGCGCGACGCCCATGGCCGGCGGCGCGGCGATCTGCGACACCACCGACAGCAACGGTCATTACCTGATCGAAGTGCCGGCCGGTTCCTACAGCGTGGCGCCGATCAACCCGCCCGCCGGCTACAGCCCCACCACGCCGGTGCCGCACAGCCCGGTGATCGTGCTGGCCGGGGATCAGTATCTGAAGGCCGACTTCGGCTACGACGATACCGGCAACAACCTGCTGGGCACGATCGGCAACCTGGTCTTCCTGGATGCGAACAAGGACGGGGTTTACAACGGCAGCGACATGCCGTTCGCGGGCGTCAGCGTGGACCTGATTCGCGACAGCAATGCGAACACGGTTTGGGATGCGGGCGAGCCGATCATCGCGACCGTGACCACGGCCAGCAGCCTGGATGCCGACACCGGCAACTACCTGTTCAGCGGCTTGCCTGATGGGAATTACCTGGTGCATGTCAGCGACACCAACGGCGTGCTGTACGGCTACACCAAGTCGCCGTTGGGCGCGGCCGGGGTGAACAACAACAACCAGGCCGACCCGTATGCGGTGATCCTGCCGGTGGGCGGCGACAATCTGACCGCTGACTTCGGCTACCACCTGACCGACCGCCCCATGGGCGCCATCGGCAACCAGGTCTGGATCGAAAAGGACAACAACGGCCTGTTCTCGGTGATCAGCGGCGATTACGGCCAGCACGGCGTGACAGTGCAACTGCGCCAGAACAGCGTGGTGATTGCCACGACGACGACAGGCGCCAGCGGCGACTATGTCTTCGTCGGATTGCAGGCCGGCAGCTATGAGGTGCGAGTCAGCGATGCCTTCGGTGTGCTCACCGGCTATGCGCCGACGGTGGTGGGTCCCAACCCCGGCCAGGATAACAACAACCAGGCGCAGCCCTACGCGGTGAACCTGGCGCAGGGTCAGTTCAACCCGACCGCGGACTTCGGCTATGCTCCCGGCCCGACCGTGTTGAAGGACAGCACGATCGGCAACCTGGTGTGGGTGGACCGCAACGCAGACGGCCTCTACCAGGGCGGTGAGCCGGCCATCGGCAATGTCACCGTAGAACTGTGGTACGACGTCAACGGCAACTGCACTCTCGATCAGTTCGACTTCCTGGTGGACACCAAACTGACGAGCAGCAGCATCGCGCTGGGCGGCAACTACCGCTTCAGCGGCGAGTTCCCGGCCGGCAACTACGTGGTGATCGTGACCGACGCCAACCAGGTGTTGACCACCTACACCAAGTCCAGCGGCCCCAATGCGGGTCAGGACAACAACAGCCAGGTCAACCCGTACTGCATTCAGAACTTCAACCCGACGGGCGTGGGCGACACCAACCTGACGGCTGACTTTGGCTACTGGCAGCCGGTAACGGTGGGCGACTTCACGTGGGTGGACACCAACGGCAACAACGTCTACGACCCGGGCCAGGAGCAGCCGTTGAGCGGCGTCGTGGTGCAGGTCAGGAACAGCAGCAACGTCGTGGTGGCCACGGTGACGACCGGGCCGGCCGGTGGTTTCCCGCCCGGCACCTACCTGGTGAGCGGACTGCCGCCCGGTCAGTACACCGCCACCGTGCTCCCGCAGCCGAACGGCTATCTGCCTTCCGGGCCGACCACGCTGACCAGCGTCAACCTGCTCAGCGGGCAGAGTGACCTGACGCTCGACTTCCCGTTCGTCTCGCCGACGAGCGTCCTGGTGACTAACTTCACCGCGACGCAGCGCAGCGGCGGGCCGGTGACGCTGGCCTGGACCACGCTGGCCGAAGGTGGCAACACCGGCTTCCACGTGTGGCGCGCGACCAGTGCGGACGGCGTCTATCAGCAGATGACCAGTGCGCCGGTTGCCAGCCAGGCGGTTGGCGGGAGCGGCGCCAGCTACGAGTGGATAGACGAGTCGGCCGTCGCGGGCAAGGCCTACTTCTACCGCCTGGAGGCGCTGCCCTCCGGTCAGATGATCGGGCCGGTGTCGGCGCGGCTGTGGGGTATGCAGCTCTTCGTGCCCGTCGTGCGCACGAGTGGTTGGTGAACAGGCCAGAAATGAACTGACCCGCCCATGAACGAATTCACGGGCTGACATAATCAAACCCGCTGAGGCAGGTTGCCACCAACGCAACCCGCTTGAGCGGGTTTGACATATCAGACACCGAATTCATTCGGTGGGTGCGGGCGCGACGAGCCCGCCGCGGCGCGCATGAACGAACTCACGGGCTGAACCACCCGTGAATGAATTCACGGTCTGATACACCGAAACCTGCTGAAGCAGGTTGGTGGGGTGGTGGCTGAATCCGTAAAATTTGCGGAGGGCGAATTCACGGCCTCAACCACCCCACCCCCCCCCGCGCCCCCCCCAACGGGTTCCCCCCCCTCACCCCCCGCGGGGCCGGCCGCCCCCCCCCCCCCCCCCGGCCCCCGGGGCGGCGGCGCCCCCCCCGCCCCCCCCCCACCCGTGAATGAATTCACGGTCTGATACACACCCGTGAATGAATTCACGGTCTGATACCACCCGTGAATGAATTCACGGTCTGATACACCGAAACCTGCTGAAGCAGGTTGGTGTGGGGTGTGGTGGCTGAATCCGTAAAATTTGCGGAGGGCGAATTCACGGCCTCAACCACCAGAACCTGGCAAAACGGGTTCCCACCAACGCAACCCGCTTGAGCGGGTTTGACATATCAGACACCGAATTCATTCGGTGGGCTTTCATTCGGTGGGCATTCGGCAACGGCGAAACCGGCCTGATCTCTTGATCGGGCCGGTTTTATTTTTCTGCGCCAGCAAGGTGATCCCAATTACTTTTCTCGGTCATCAGGCGCCCCACCGCCAATTCTCCATTGGACTAATCTGTAAACCATGTTATAATCACAAATTAGTTCGATTTGCCCAGGTCATTACTCCACCGTCGCATCTTCCTCGAAACCGTAAGGCAATTGAAAGGTTAGACCCTGTACGTGCGCGGTCATTATGACTATAATGAATAGTACCCCGGTCATGTGGAGGGTTGTACAAGGGGATGAGACGGCGTCCGTCCCTTGCGAACACAGCCTTTTCACGAAAATGCCGGTTCGACCAGGATGCCTGGCGCATCGAAAACTGTAAGCAAACCGCCTATTGGCTGGATTTTACGGCCTCGGCTCCCCATAGCTTCTATCACCCTCACTGTTCCCACGGAGCCTCGGTAGCGCACTAGATTATGCAGGACGTCAAAGGAGTTCGAAATGAAGAAGAATGAAAGCAAGACGACTTGGCTGAGTGTTGTAATGACAATTACATTACTCATGTCGGCGTCGCTGGCAGGGCTTAACCCTAGTGCAGTCCAGGCCGCGCCCGCAGTCCCAGTCGCTCAGTCGGCCGAATCGCCTTCGGCCGGTGAGACATGCACAACGCTGCAGCCCAGTTCTGTCACTGGGGTAGACGCGTATATCAAACAAGAGAAGCAGGACGAGCGCCGCGGCGGCGATTCGGAAATGCGAATCAAGACCGAAAACGGCAAGCTGACGCGGGCGCTCCTGCGCTTCGATCTGTCCAGCATCACACCCACGGCCATCATCAACAGCGCAACCTTGTCGTTGTACGTCAAGGGTGCCAGCGGTGGCAGCGTGACGATCAATGCACACCGGGTCACGGCCTCGTGGACTGAATCCGAAGTGACCTGGAAGGCGCGTGACAAGGCGGCCAACAGTCTGTGGACAACCCTGGGCGGCGATTACGATGCTGCGGTCGCGGCCTCCACCGCGGTGGATGACACGAAGAGCGTCTGGCGTTCCTGGAACATCACCAGCCTGGCGAACGGATGGCTGACGTCGCCCGCGACCAACCTGGGCGTGATCCTGGAGTCGCCGGTGACCAACCCCAAGACCGAGAAGATCTTCAAGAGCAGCGATGACGGCACCGCCACCCAGCGTCCCAAGCTGGTCGTTTGCTTCACCGCAGGGGTTACGGTCTCTCCGAACAACAGCGGCGAGGGCGTGGCCGGACAAACCAAGACCTATGCGCATATCGTGCGCGTGGGCAACCTGACCACCGTGGTCAACCTGGGCGCCTCTTCAGCGCAGGGCTGGGTCACGCGCATCTACAAAGATGTCAACGGCAACGGCGTCAAGGATCCTGAGGATACCATCATCAGCCAGACGCCTTCCATCGGCCCCAATGTGGATTATCCCATCCTGGTGCAGGTAGATGTGCCGAACGTCGTCGCGTTGGGCATCACCGATGTGACCACCATCACCGCGACCGCGCAGGCCACCGGCGCCACTGCGACCGCCACCGACAGCACCCGCGTCGGCCAACTGCTGGTTGTACAGCCGGACTTCACCCGCTACGCGGTGGCTGGTTCGGTCAATTTCTATGGCCACACCATCACGAACAACGGCGGCTCGCAGGACTGCGTCACCGTGACCAAGTCCTCCTCCCAGGGATGGACCGTGCTGCTGTGGGAAGACACCAATCAGAACGGCGTCCATGAGACCAACAACCCCAATGAGCCGGCGCTGACCAACCCGGTCTGTATTGCCGCGGGCGCAACCTACTACCTGGTGGCTGAGATCCGTGTCCCGGCCGGCGCGACAGAGAACACCGTGGATCAAACGATCATCACCGCGACGTCAGGCAACGAGCCGAGCAAATCGGACAGCGTAGCCGACACCACCACGGTCTTCGACAACACGCCGCCGGTCATTGATGGCCGCTACGACGATATTTACAGGAATTCGCCCGACGCCACCGAGGTCTGTTACAACAACCCCGAGGGCACGCTGTTCGGCAAGCTGGCAACCTTCTACCAGCCGTCCGGCAATTCGGTTTACATGGTCCTGGCCATTGACAAGGACTTCGTGGATAACACCTACGGCACGAATGCCGTCAACTGGCCCGGCGGTCACTCCTTCGGCAACCTGACCGGTTCGGACCACGCTCAGTTCTGGGGCTATGACAGCAACGGCGCCCAGGTGCTCGACTTCGACCTGGACTACATCTCGGCCAAGAGCGGCACGCCATCGGGCTACGGCTCGCTGGGCGTGGCCGGCGGCGACGGCGGCATGAACACCGGCAGCGCGGCCAACATCCAGGCCTGGGGCACATCGTTCGAATATACGTTGAACAACTTGGGCTACTGCAGCGGCGGCAACTGCGCCATCCTGGGCACCGACCTGGAAGTCAACTCGCCAGCCAGCGATGAGTTCTACACGCCGAATCCCACCTATCCCGACTGGATTTACGATGTGATCTACGAGATCAAGGTCTCGAAGACCGCCTTCGGCGCCGCTGGCTTTGGCGCCATCGAAGTGCCCTACATTCACGCGTCGCCGAGTAAACTGGGCACCAACACGATCTACGCGGAGCCGGGCATCTGCCCCGGCGAGATCGGCGACACGGTCTGGTACGACGCCAATCATGACGGCGTGCAGCAGGCGGGCGAAGCCGGGATTAACGGCGTGCAGGTCAAGCTCTACCGCGACAACGGCGACGGCTTGTTCACGCCGGCCACCGATACCGTCATCGGCACGCAGACCACGCGCTCCGGCGGCAAGTACATCTTCCAGAACCTGGCGCCGGCCGATTACTTCGTAGATGTGATTGACGCCACCGTGCCCAACGGCTATGTCATCACCACCTACAACGATCCCACGCCGATGATCAGCCTGGGGGACAGCGAAAGTTACCTGGAAGCCGATTTCGGCTACACCACGCCCTTTGGCGACCTGCAGATCAGCAAGACGCTGACCAGCGCCGACCCCGCGTACCTGGGCCAGCAGATTGATTTCACCATTCGGATCACCAACACCGGCACGACCATCATCAACAAACTGCCGCTGAGCGACTGGTATGACACCGGTGTGCTCGACTTCGTGAGCGCCACGCCGGCCACGGATGACAACGTGGACGATGGCGCCCTGAACTGGAGCGACCTCACGGTCAGCTTCGGGCATGACCTCAGCCCCGGCCAATCGTTCCAGATCGTGGTTCACTTCCTGGCAATGCAGGCCACCAGCATGAGCGCGCCGATGAGCGCGCCCGAGGCGCTGGGAACCACCGCCGCCAATGGCCCACAGTCGGATCCCCTGGTGGACGGTTTGCTCGACAGCAGCTACAGCTACACGTCTCACATCATGACGAGCGACAGCTCCTCCGGCGGCAACCTGTATTCCTACGCCGGCTCCACCATGTGCTACTGGTCCTTCGTCATGGACCGCAAATTCAACAGCAACGTCTATGCCGACAGTGGTCTGGACAACGCCTACATGCTGCAGGACGGCTGGAGCACCGGACACGACTTCAGCAAGCTGCTCAACAGCGACCAGGCGACGGTCAAGATCACCTACAGCGGCGGCAGCTACAACACGGTAGGACTGGACCTGCTGTACGGCACTACCGGCAACTGGACTTCGGGCCAGACCGGGCATGACAACAGCCCCAACCCCGGCACCGCGCCGATCAATGACGCCATGACCTCGCTGCACTGGAACCTTGAAAACTCCAACTGGACCGGCAGCGCCTGGGGCGGTCAGCTCAAGCATTCGCCGCCCTTCAACTACAACGCCACTTCCGGCAACTACTGGGAGTGGAACCTGATCTATGAGTTCTCGGTGCCCAAGAGCGCGATGAACGGCGCCTGCGGCGCCATCACCCTGGTTTCGGCGCACAACTCGCCCAGCAAGGATTCGAGCAACCTGGCCACCATCGGCGATCGCGTCTGGCACGATCTGGATGGCGACGGCGTACAGGATGCCAACGAATCGGGCCTGCCTGGCGTCACCGTCAATCTGTACCAGGGCGCGACCCTGGTGCGCACCACCATCACCGAACCGGGCACTACCGGCTACTATCTGTTCAACAACCTCGCGGCCGGCACTTACACGGTCAACGTGGATGAGACCACGCTGCCGGCCGGTTTCGTCTTGACCACCAACAACGAGCCGCTCACCGTGGTTCTGGCAAGCGGCCAGGATTACCTGACCGCGGACTTCGGTTACTGGCAGGCGGGCACCGCCAGCATTGGCGACCGTGTCTTCTACGACCTGAACGGCGATGGCCTGCCGGACAACGACAGCGACCCCGGCATCAACGGCGTGACGGTCAAGCTGTATCAAGGCGCCTGCCCGGCCTCGGGTTCGCCGAAGAAGACCCTGGTGACCAGCGGCAACGGCGACTACGACTTCACCCAACTGCTGGCCGGCACCTACTGCGTGGATGTGGATCAGACCACCCTGCCCGCGGGTTGGAACCTGACGACGGCCAACGAACCGCTGACGGTGGTGCTGGCGACCAGCCAGGATTACAACAACGCGGACTTCGGCTATCGCACGCAGTGTACTGACGCCACGCCGAACCTGGCGATCGCCAGCGGCGTGATTGATGATACCAACACCACCCTGCCCAATCAGCAGGCAAAGGCCTGCGCGGCCATCCTGCCCGCCCTGGGCGCCATCGGCGACTTCGTCTGGTACGACAGCGATCAGGATGGCATCGAGGATGTGGGCGAGCCGGGTATCCCGAACGTCACCGTGGCGCTCTATCGGGACACCGATGGCAGCGGCACGCTGACCGCCGGTGACACCCTGATGACGACCACCACGACCGACGCGGACGGCGGCTACATCTTCAAGGGACTGCCCACCGCCACCTACTTCGTGGATGTGACCGATACGAACAATGTGCTGACCGGACTGACGCACATCGTCGCCAATCAGAGCAAGCCCGATCCGACCGCGGCCATTGTGCTCGGCACCGGCCAGGTCTACAAGGATGCGGACTTCGGCTATGTGCAGCAGCCTACCAGCGGCAAGGCCATCATCGGCGACACCGTTTGGTACGACGACAACGGCGATGGCATCCAGCAGCCGAATGAGCCGGGTATCCCGGGCATCCAGGTCTGCGCGACGCCGGTTGGCGGCGGCGCGGCCATCTGCGACACCACCGATGGCAACGGCCATTACCTGGTGCAGGTGCCGGCCGGCTCCTACAGCGTGGCGCCGACCAACCCGCCTGCCGGTCTGACAGTGACCACCCTGGTGCCGCATCCGGTGACGGTCGCGGTCGGCGATCAGTACCTCGATGCTGACTTCGGCTACAACGACAGCCCGACGCAGCCGCAGTTGGGCACGATCGGCAACCTGGTCTTCCGCGACGTGAACAAGGATGGCGTCTGCAACAGCGGCGACAGCCCGCTGGCCGGCGTCAGCGTGGACTTGATCCGCGACAGCAACGCCAACAACACCTGGAACCCGGGCGAGCCGATCATCGCCACGACCACGACGACCGCGGGGACTACCTGCACCGCAGGCAACTACCAGTTCGGCGGTCTGCCCGCAGGCCGTTACCTGGTGCATGTCAGCGACACCAACGCAGTCCTGGTGGACTACACCAAGTCGCCGCTGGGCGCTGCGGGTGTGGACAACAACAACCAGGCCGATCCGTACGCGATCAACCTGCCCACAGCGGGCAGTAACCAGACCGCGGACTTCGGCTACTACCCGCTGGATCGCACCAACATCGGCGTCATCGGCAACCAGGTCTGGATCGAATACGACAGCAACGGCATCTTCAACCCGTTGGTCACCGATGTCGGCCAGGCCGGCGTGACCGTGGAACTGCTGCAGAACAATGTGGTGATTGCCACCACGACGACCGGCGCCGGCGGCGATTACGCCTTCGTCAGCCTGCCCGCTGGGAACTACCAGGTGCGGGTCAGCGACACCTTCAAGGTGCTCAAGGACTACGTGCTGACGGTGCTCGGCCCCAATCCGGGCCAGGACAACAACCATCAGGCGCAGCCGTATGCGGTCAGCCTGGCGCAGGGCGGCTTCAACCTGACGGCCGACTTCGGCTACACCAAGTACGGTGCGATTGGCGACTTCGTCTGGTATGACACCGACAAGGACGGCATCGAGGATGTGGGCGAGCCGGGCATCCCGAACGTCACCGTGGCGCTCTATCGGGACACCGATGGCAGCGGCACGCTGACCGCCGGTGACACCCTGGTGACGACCACGACCACCGACGCGGACGGCGGCTACATCTTCAAGAACCTGGTGCCCGGCGCCTACTTCGTGGACGTGACCGACACCTACAACGTGCTGGCCGGGCTGACGCACATCGTCGCCAACCAGAGCCAGCCCGACCCGACCAACGTGATCAACCTGGGCATGGGCCAGGTTTACAAGGATGCGGACTTCGGCTATGTGCAGCAGCCGGGCAGCGGCAAGGCCATCATCGGCGACACCGTCTGGTACGACGACAACAGCGACGGTATCCAGCAGCCGGGCGAGCCGGGTATCCCGAACATCCAGGTCTGCGCGACGCCAACGGCTGGCGGCGCTTCCATCTGCGACACCACCGACAGCAACGGTCATTACCTGATCGAAGTGCCGGCCGGCTCCTACAGCGTGGCGCCGATCAACCCGCCGGCGAACTACACCGTGACCACGCCGGTCCCGCACCTGCTGACCGTGCAGATTGGCGAGCAGTACCTGGACGCGGACTTCGGTTATGACGACAAGAATGGCCCGCTACTGGGCACGATTGGCGACCTGGTCTTCCTGGACGCCAACAAGGACGGCGTCTGCAACAGCGGTGACAGCGCCCTCTCCGGCGTCAGCGTGGATCTGATCCGCGACAGCAACGCCAACAACGCCTGGGACGCGGGCGAGCCGATCATCGCCACGGTCACCACCGTGGGCGGCACGGCCTGCAGCGCGGGCAACTACCTGTTCAGCGGCGTCCCGGGTGGCCGCTACCTGGTGCATGTCAGCGACACCAATGCGGTGCTGTTCGACTACACCAAGTCGCCGCTGGGCGCGGCCGGAGTGAACAACAACAACCAGGCTGACCCCTACGCCATCAACCTGGCGCCAGGCGGCAGCAACACAACGGCCGACTTCGGCTACTATCCGCTCGATCGCAGCAACATCGGCGTCATCGGCAACCAGGTCTGGACCGAAGAGGACTACAACGGCCTGTTCGACGCCAACGGCAGCGATGTCGGCCAGGCGGGCGTGACGGTGCAGTTGCTCAAGAACAACGCGGTCATCGCCACGACGACGACCGGCGCCAGCGGCGACTACGCCTTCGTCAGTCTGCCCGGCGGCACGTACCAGGTGCGGGTCAGCGACAGCTTCGGCGTGCTGGCGGGCTACGTGGTGACGCTGCTCGGGCCGAATCCGGGTCAGGACAACAACAACCAGGCGCAGGCCTACCAGGTGGTGCTGCCGCAGGGCGGCTACAACCTGACGGCCGACTTTGGCTACATCAAGCTCGGCGCGATCGGCGACTTCGTCTGGTACGACAAGGATCACGACGGCATCGAGGATGTGGGCGAGCCGGGTATCCCGAACGTGACCGTCGCGCTCTACCGCGACGATGACAGCAACGGCACGCTGAGCGGCGGCGACACCCTGGTGGGTACCCTGACCACCGACGCGGATGGCGGCTACCTGTTCAACAACTTGCCGCCGGCCACCTACTTCGTGGATGTGACCGACGCCAACAACGTGCTGGCCGGGCTGACCCATGTCATCGCCAACCAGAGCCAGCCTGACCCGACAGGCGCGATCGTGCTGGGCGCCGGCGATGTCTACAAGGACGCGGACTTCGGCTACTACCAGACGCCGACGACGGGCAAGGCGATCATCGGCGACACCGTCTGGTACGACGACAACGGCGACGGCGTGCAGCAGCCGGGCGAGCCGGGCATCCCCAATGTGCAGGTCTGCGCGACCCCCATGGCCGGCGGCGCGGCGATCTGTGACACCACCGACAGCAACGGTCATTACCTGATCGAAGTGCCGGCCGGTTCCTACAGCGTGGCGCCGATCAACCCGCCCGCCGGGTACACGGCCACCACGCCGGTGCCGCACAGCCCGGTGGTGGTGCTGGCCGGGGATCAGTATCTGAAGGCCGACTTCGGCTACGACGATACCGGCAACAACCTGCTGGGCACGATCGGCAACCTGGTCTTCCTGGATGCCAACCAGGATGGGGTTTACAACGGCAGCGACACGCCGTTCGCGGGCGTCAGCGTGGACCTGATCCGCGACAGTAACAGCAACGGCGTGTGGAACGCGGGCGAGCCGATCATCGCGACCGTGACCACGGCCAGCAGCCTGGATGCCAACACCGGCAACTACCTGTTCAGCGGGTTGACCGCTGGACGCTACCTGGTGCATGTCAGTGACACCAACGGGGTGCTCTACGGCTACACCAAGTCGCCGTTGGGCGCGGCCGGGGTGAACAACAACAACCAGGCCGACCCCTACGCGGTGATCCTGCCGGTGGGCGGCGACAATCTCACTGCCGACTTCGGCTACCACCTGACCGACCGCCCGATGGGCGCCATCGGCAACCAGGTGTGGATCGAAAAGGATAACAATGGCTTGTTCGCGGTGGCGAGCGGCGATTACGGCCAGCACGGCGTGACGGTGCAACTGCGCCAGGGCGGCGTAGTGATTGCCACGACGACGACGGGCGCCAGCGGCGACTACGTCTTCGTGGGTCTGCAGGCGGGCAGCTACGAGGTGCGCGTGAGCGATGCCTTCGGAGTGCTGACCGGCTATGCGCCCACGGTGTTAGGTCCCAACCCCGGGCAAGACAACAACAACCAGGCTCAACCCTACGCAGTGAATCTGGCGCAGGGCCAGTTCAACCCGACCGCGGACTTTGGCTACGCCCCTGGCCCGACCGTGTTGAAGGACAGCACGATCGGCAACCTGGTGTGGGTGGACCGCAACGCGGACGGACTGTACCAGGGCGGTGAGCCGGGCATCGGCAATGTCACCGTGGAGCTGTGGTACGACGTCAACGGCAACTGCACTCGCGATCAGTTCGACTTCCTGGTGGACACCAAACTGACGAGCAGCAGCATCGCACTGGGCGGCAACTACCGCTTCAGCGGTGAGTTCCCGGCTGGCAACTACGTGGTGATCGTGACCGACGCCAACCAGGTGCTGACCACCTACACCAAGTCCAGCGGCCCCAATCCGGGTCAGGACAACAACAGCCAGGTCAACCCGTACTGCATCCAGAACTTCAACCCGACGGGTGTGGGCGACACCAACCTGACGGCTGACTTCGGCTACTGGCAGCCGGTGACGGTCGGTGACTTCACGTGGGTGGACACCAACGGCAACAATGTTTACGACCCGGGCCAGGAGCAGCCGTTGAGCGGCGTCGTGGTGCAGGTCAGGAACAGCAGCAACGTCGTGGTGGCCACGGTGACGACCGGCCCGGCCGGTGGTTTCCCGCCCGGCACCTACCTGGTGAGTGGACTGCCGCCCGGTCAGTACACCGCCACCGTGCTCCCGCAGCCGAACGGCTATCTGCCCTCCGGCCCGACCACGCTGACCAGCGTCAACCTGCTCAGCGGGCAGAGCGACCTGACGCTCGACTTCCCGTTCATCTCGCCGACGAGCGTCCTGGTGACTAACTTCACCGCGACGCAGCACAGCAGCGGGCAGGTGACCCTGGCCTGGACCACGCTGGCGGAAGGTGGCAACACCGGCTTCGACGTGTGGCGTGCGACCAGTGCGGACGGCGTCTATCAGCAGATGACCAGTGCGCCGGTTGCCAGCCAGGCGATTGGCGGCAGCGGCGCCAGCTACGAATGGGTGGACGAGTCGGCCGTCGCGGGCAAGGCCTACTTCTACCGCCTGGAGGCGCTGCCCTCCGGTCAGATGATCGGACCGGTGTCGGCGCGGCTGTGGGGTATGCAGCTCTTCGTGCCCTTCATGCGCCGCTAACCGTTCGACGCCTGGCAACTCCGTGCGCTGGTTGGAAAGCCAGCCAGCGCACGGAGCGGGCATGGCCTTGCGCCTGCCCGCGTGGGCGACCGCAAGGGTGCGCTAATCCTAAGACAGACGAGAAGGCTCAGGCAGCTTTCTCGTCTGTCTTTTCGTTATGGTTTCGTGATGAGACGCCTGGCATTGTCATCTGTTCGTAAGGTGACTTGTTAGCCGGTTATGTTATAATGGAACCATAACCGCTCACTTGAAGTCTCCCGATCCCTTCTGTTGCGCACGAGTGGTCGCGGCATTACGAAGGAGAAATGAATATGTTGTACACCCTGATGAATATCTTGATTGTCAGCGCGCTGGCAATCATCGGGCAATCAGCGCCGGACCCTCGCATGCCTGCTACGGACACGAATACCTGTTACGCGCTCGCCGCAGCCGGCGGCAGCAATGGCAGCAGCCTGTTGACCCTTGTCTTCCCCTCGGACGGCAATCCGGCCAGCAACGAAACCAACATCGGCGCCGGCGCGGGCGTCTCACAAACGACAGCATTGGCCCGCCAGCCCGGGACCGGTCAACTGTGGGCTGTCAACGGTCAGAAGCTCGGCAAACTGGACGCCGCTTCTGGGGTCTATACTGCGCTCCAAAGAACCCTGGGCGAAGGCAACGGCTCCGCCGGGCGGCAGCAATTCGAGAACATCCAGGGCTTGAGTTTCGATCCGTTCTCCGGCGCGCTCTACGCCGTGGCCGTCGAACCCGCGGGCAGTCTCCTTTTCCAGATCGAACCCCAGTCCGGCGAATTCATCCATGATGCGTTCGGCCGGCATGCGGACTACATCGTCATTCAACTCCCGGCCGGACAACTCGTGACCGACATCACCCTCCACCCCGATGACGGGCAAATGATCGGCATCGCCGCTGAGACGAGCGGCGCCAGCTCTCTGATCAAAATCGAAACGACGACCGGCATGACGTCGGTCATTGGCAGCACCGGCCTTGACGCGCTCGAAGGCATCAGCTTCTCCACGACCGGCTCGCTCATGGCGGTCACCGCGGGCGGTTTGTTGGCCGACATCAGCCTGGAAACCGGCCTGGCCAGCAACCTGCGTGTGCTGGACAACGGCTCAGCCTACCGGGCGCTGGCGTGCCAGGGCGAACAGTCAAACGTGATCACCGGCATGGTCTTTCGAGACAGCAACCTGGACGGCCTCTTCGACCCGGCCACCGAAGCAGGCATCCGCGATGTCACGGTGCGCCTCTTTCGCGACGTGGACAACAACGGCATCCCGAACTACGGCGACATCCTCCTGGCCACGCAAAAATCCACCGCGGGCGGCTCCTACACCTTCGTTATCGGCGGCATGGGGCAGTTCGTTCTGGATATTGATGTTTCATCTATACCCAAACACCACGTCCTGACCACCGACAACAGGGAACAGGCCAGTTTCGACGCCTTTGGCCTGATTGATACCGGCAACAATTTTGGGCTGGCCAAACATGCGTACAAGGACCGCGATGTGTTGATCCGCTATCTGCCGGAAACCCCGGCTGTGGTCATTGACGATGTGGAAGCTCGCTACGACCTGCAGCTCACGCGTTACCTGGCGGACATCAATGTCTATCAGTATCGAACCGACGCCTGGGTTGTCGAGATTCTGGTGGAGACCCTGACGCTGGAACCCGCGGTCCTGTGGGCCGACCTCAACTACGTGGTGGGCGGCACCCTGCATCCGAACGACCCAGATTATAACACACCGGCGCTGGTGTACGCACCGCAGCAGATCTCAGCCGAAAGCGCCTGGGACGCAACCACCGGCGTCCCCAGCGTCGTGGTGGCCGTGGTAGACACCGGCGTCTCTTTCACTCACCCTGAGTTTGCACAAACCCACTTCGTACCCGGTTACGACTTCATCAACGGCGACAACGATCCCAGCGATGACAACG
The DNA here is from genome assembly GCF_016704685.1 of Candidatus Amarolinea dominans. NCBI lineage: Bacteria > Bacillati > Chloroflexota > Caldilineae > Caldilineales > Candidatus Amarolineaceae > Candidatus Amarolinea > Candidatus Amarolinea dominans. The sequence continues at coordinate 128,401 of NZ_JADIZS010000006.1, read as the reverse complement.
GGCATGGCACGCATGTCACCGGCATTCTGGCCGCAGCCATGAACAACGGCCAGGGCATGGCCGGCATCGCGCCCGGCGTCTCTGTCATGCCCGTCAAAGTGCTGAACGCTTCCAACAGCGGCACCTGGGCCGACATCGCCGCCGGCATCGTCTTTGCGGTGGACCAGGGCGCGGACATCATCAACCTCTCGCTGGGCGGGCCGATTGGCTCCGCGATCCTGGAAGACGCCATCGAGTACGCGGCGGCGCACGGCGTTCTGATGGTCACAGGCAGCGGCAACACCGGCACCAATGCGCCCTTCTACCCGGCCTACTATCCCCAAACCGTGGCCGTGGGCGCCACCACGCGCAGCGATGAGGTGTGGGGCTTGTCGAACTACGGCGATGCGGTGGACCTGACCGCGCCCGGCGTTGACATCTGGAGCACCCTCTGGACCACCACCAACCCCGGCGCTTACGACTACTTGAGCGGCACCTCGATGGCAGCGCCGCACGTCAGCGGACTGGCCGCCCTGATCCTGGCCGACCGGCCCAACTTCTCGGTTGCCGATGTGCGCCTGCTGCTGCAGCAAAGCGCCGATGTCCTGGCCATGCCGCAGCCCAATTCTTACTCCGGATGGGGACGCATCAACGCGGGGCGCGCCCTGGGCGCCGCGGGCAGTTGGGTCACGGTAACGCCGACGCCCACCGCGACCTCCACGCCGACGGCGACGCCGATCCCCACCGCGACCCCCACCATGACGCCTACCCCCACCCGCACCCAAACCCCCACGCCGACAGCGACGCCGACCGCCACCGTCACGTCTACCCCGACGCCCTATGTGCGCCGGACCAACAGCGGCGGCACCTTCTTCGTTGATTCGCAGGGCGCCATGTGGGCAGCCGACCAGGTGTGGGATGGGAACTGGGGCGCCACCGCCGGCACTTCCAAGACATCGACGCGCGGTGAGTAACACGGAGGATGACGCGCTTTACCAGAAACGTCGCGAAAGCCCTGGCGCTTACCGCTTCAACCTGCCCAACGGCGCCTACCAGGTGGGTCTCTATTTTGCCGAATTCGACGTAATCAAGTCAACGGACCGGGTCATGCGCATTACCATCGAGGGGGTCGTGGTCGAGAGCAGCCTCAGTATCTACGGTCAGGTCGGGCGTTATGCAGCCCTGACCAAGAGTTACCAGGTGACTGTGAACGACGGCCAACTGAACATCCAGCTCGACAAGGCCGGCGGTTCGAAGCCGCCGGTGGTTTCGGCTGTGATGATCAGCCAGACAGTGCCTCCTACCCCTACGCCCACCGCCACATCCACGCCTACCGCGACGCCCACCAACACCCCCTGTGTGACCTGCCCCACCGCGACGCCGACGCCGCTTGCCACTGCCACCCCCACCAGCGCGCCCTACACGCAGCGCGCCAACAACGGCGGCGCCGTCTTCACCGATGGGCAGGGCCAGGCATGGGCGGCCGACAAGGCCTTTGCCAGCGGGTCGTGGGGCTACACGGCCGGCACAGCCAAGTCAACCACCACCGCGGTCGCCGGCACCACGGATGACGCCCTGTACCAGAAGTGGCGCAGCGCACCAGGCGAGTACCGCTTCACAGCGCCCAATGGCGCCTACGAGATCACGCTGCGCTTTGCTGAGTTCGAGGCCACCCGCTCCTCCTCGCGCGTGATGAAGATCACGATCGAAGGGGTGGTGGTGGAGAACACGCTCAATGTCAACACCCTGGTGGGCAATGCCGCGGCCCTGAACAAGGTTTACCAGACCACGGTGGCGGACGGCGTCTTGAATATCGCCTTCGCCAAGAACGGCGGCAAGCTCGATCCGATGGTGGCGGCGATCCAGATCCGCAAACTACCGTGATTCGGAGTTTCAGACAGGAACATGGCATGAAACAGATACGCATCACGCGGACCGGTCGCAACGTTGATCAGCAGGTTTTGCTGCGCTGGGCGCTGCCGCTAATTCTCAGTATCATCCTGCTGGCCGCAGCATGGCCGGCGCGAGCCGTAACGATGCAGGCTCAGCCCGAGGTCACGTCTGGCTTCGTGGCCGATGAAATCATCGTGCGCTTTGCACCAACCGACCAACAGACCCGCGCAACGCTGATGGCGCAGTACGGGCTGCAGACGATGCGCTACCTGGCCGGCCTCGATACCTATGTGCTCAGGACTCAACCCGGCGCAGTGATGCAGTTGGTGGACGAGTTAGGAGGCCGGACAGAGGTGATCTATGCGGAGCCGAACTACCTGGCGCAGGCGGCCCTGACGCCCACCGATCCCGACTACAGCCTGCCCGATCGCGTTTACGCCCCGCAGCTCATCGGCGCTGAGGCAGCCTGGGACATCACCACCGGCAGCGCGGAGGTGGTGATTGCCGTGGCCGATTCGGGCATCGAGCTCTCTCATCCCGAATTCAGTGGCCGCCTGCTGCCGGGCTACGACTTCGTCAACGAGGACAGCGATCCCAGCGACGATTCGGGTCACGGCACCCACGCGGCCGGCGTCATTGCCGCGGCCATGAACAACGGCCAGGGCACGACTGGCCTGGCGCCCGGCGCCCTCATCATGCCCGTCAAAGTTCTCAACGCCTCGAACCTGGCCGATTGGGCCGATGTGGCCGCCGGCATCGTCTTTGCCGCGGATCAGGGCGCCGACATCATCAACCTCTCGCTCGGCGGCTACGCCGGCTCCCAACTTCTGCTCGATGCGGTGCGCTACGCGGCCGGTCATGGGGTGACGCTCGTGGCCGCCGCGGGCAACCTGGGCCTCGAACTGCCCTACTACCCGGCTGCCTACGATGAAACGATTGCGGTGATGGCAACCACCCGGTCCGATGAGCGCTTCATCCTGTCGAATTATGGCGGTTTCGTGGACATCGGCGCGCCGGGCGTGGAGATCTGGAGCACGCTCTGGAGCGCCGGCACGCCGGGCGGCTATGGTTTTGCCAGCGGCACCTCCGCATCCACGCCGCATGTCAGTGGACTGGCCGGCCTGCTCTTGGCGCAGCGCCCTGATTTGCAGCCGGCCGCGGTGAGAGCCATCATCGAACAGACGGCCGTAGACCTGGGAGCGCCAGGCCGAGATCCGTTTTTCGGCGCCGGTCGCATCAATGCCAGCGCGGCCATGACCGCGGCCGTCAACTGGACGCCGCTGCCTGACACCCCAACGCCCGCGCCAACCTCGACACCCACGGTTACGCCAACGCCAACGCCGACCGTCACCCTGACGCCAACGCCGACTATGACGCCCACGGCAACGGCGACGGCCACGCCATCAGCCACCGCCATGCCAACGCCCGCGCCCACCGCTGCCCCTGCGGTTTATCGAGTCAACTGCGGCGGCGCGGCCTACCAGGACAGCCAGGGCAACCTGTGGCGCGCGGACCAGGCCTGGAATGGAACCTGGGGCTATGACAGCGGCACAACCAAGCGTTCGTCCAAACAGGTGCATGGCGCCGCAGATCAGCCGCTCTACCAGGCCTGGCGTGAAGCGCCCGGCCAGTATCGCTTCAGCCTGCCCAACGGCGCCTATACTGTGGTGCTGCGCTTCGCTGAATTCAATGTGGCCAATGCCAGCGCGCGTGTCATGCGCATCGAAATGGAAGGAGCCACCGTGGAGGCGGCGCTGAGCATCTACGGCAGCGCCGGCCGCTATACCGCGCTCGACAAGGTGTACCAGGCCGTGGTCAATGACGGGGAGTTGAACATCCTGTTTGCCGCCAACGGCGGCAGCTATGACCCGATCATCAATGCCATCGAGGTCAGCTTTGCCGGCGCCACACTTCCCACCCCCGCCCCAACGGCCACCGCGACGCCCTACATTCAGCGTGTCAACAGCGGCGGCCCCAGTTTCACCGATGGGCAGGGCGTCGTGTGGGCGGCCGATGCGCCGTATGTGGCCGGCGCCTGGGGCTACTTCAGCGGCGCGGCCAAATCCACCACCCTGGCTGTGGCCGGCACCCTGGACGACGCGCTCTACCAGCGGTGGCGCGACAATCCGGTGGAGTATCGTTTCACCGTGCCCAATGGCGCTTACCACGTGATCCTGCGTTTTGCCGAATTCGAGGCGACGCGGGCATCCGACCGCCTGATGCAGATCACCATCGAAGGGGTGACGGTGGAGTCGGCGCTGAGCATCTACGGCCTGGTGGGGCGCGCCACGGCTCTTGATCGCGTTTACGCCGTGACCGTCAACGACGGAGCGCTCAACATCAGTTTTGTCAAGAATGGCGGCAGGAAGAACCCGGCCGTTGCGGCCATCGAGATTCGTTGAACAGAGAGCCTGTGCTTGCCCTCCGGGCAGACTCGTTATCAGCATTGTCACAATCATTTGGATATGATGAACCAGCATGAATGAGTGTTCATCCAGGAATAAGAGAAGTACCAGAGGGACCCACGATGAAAATAACTGTAAGAATAGGACAGCTCTTGATCGTTGCGTTGATCGGCGCCTTGTTGGCCGTGCCGATCCTCTCAGTTGCGCTGGCGCACGACGGCCAGCAGGAAGTCATCATCCGCAGCGGAGACAGCGCGCAGCCGGCTACCAATGGCGAGATCAGCGGCGCAGTCTACTTCGACCGTAACGCGAACAGCGTGCGCGATCCGCAGGATCGCGGCATCGCCGGGGTGCTCATCGAACTGCGCGATCAGGCCACGGGCGGCCAGGTGGTTTACGCGACGATGATCACGTCGCCGGACGGCCTTTATCATTTTCCTGCGGTGGCTGATGGCGCCTACACCGTCACCGAAACCGACCTGGAAAACTATGTGAGCACCACGTCGAACACCCAGGTGGTCGAAGTGATCGGGGCAGCCGTCACGAACGTAGATTTCCTGGACGTGCTGCCGCGCGCGGTGGCGGGCACGATCTATGACGACGCCAATCACGACGGCGTGCGCGGCCTGACCGAGATGCGCATCCCTGACGCGCTGATCGAGGTCTTCGACGACCTGAACGCCAACGGCCTGGTGGACACTGGCGAACCGCTGCTGGGCAGCGATGTCAGCGACAACCAGGGCAACTACGCGATCGGCGGCATCATGCCGGGCCAGCGCGTGGTGCGTGTGCAGCCGCCGGGCGGCATTGGCGAGCCGGGGCAGACCGGTCTCGATCTGCTCAGCGGCGAGGTGGGCGGCTTTGGCGCACTGCTGGACCTGGCGCCGGGGCGCAACAGCGTGATTCCGCCCCAGGTCGAACAGACGCCCGTGGCGGCCGATGAGGTGATCGTGCGTTTCCGCGAAGGAATGAGCGCCGACGCCGTCGCGGCCATCCTGGCGGAACAACAGGCGCAGGTCGTGCGTGAAATCAAGCCATTGAACGCCCTGGTGCTGCGCAGCCAGCCAGGGCAGGCGTTGGCCCTGATTCGCGCGCTGCGCCAGCGCGCCGATGTGCGCTACGCCGAGCCGAACGCCCTGGCGCAGATCGCCGTGGTGCCCACCGACCCCGACTACAGCGACATCAGCAAGGTCTACGCGCCGCAGATGATCAACGCTGAAACGGCCTGGAACTACACCACCGGCAGCGCCAGCGTGACTGTGGCCGTGCTCGACACCGGCATTTCGCTGACGCACCCGGAATTCAGCGGGCAAACGGTGGCCGGCTACGACTTCGTACACAACGACAGCGACCCCAGCGACGACGAAGGGCATGGCACCCACGTATCGGGGATCGTGGCCGCTGCCATGAACAACGGACAGGGCAACACGGGCATTGCGCCGGGCGTCAAGATCATGCCGTTGAAGGTCATGGACTACACCGGCTACGGCAGTTGGGTGTGGGTGGCCGATGGCGTGATCTATGCCACCGATCATGGCGCGGATGTCATCAACATGTCGCTTGGCAGCGCCGGCACCTCCTACCTGATGACCGATGCCGTGGCCTATGCTGCGAGTCATGATGTGGTGATGGTAGCTGCCTCAGGCAACAGTGGCCTGAATCAGACGTACTATCCGGCCGGCTATCCCGCAGTCATTGCGGTGGGCGGCACCGACTACTACGATGTGTGGTGGACATTGTCCAACTACGGCACGTTCGTAGACGTGACCGCGCCGGGCGACACGGTGTGGAGCACCAACTGGACCGCCAGCAATCCCAATGCGTACCAGTACTTCAGCGGCACCTCACAGGCAGCGCCGCATGTCAGCGGCCTGGCCGCATTGATCCTTTCGGCGCATCCGAGCTTTTCCGCGGCCGACGTGCGCGCCATCATCCAGCAAACCGCGGTGGACAAAGGCGCGGCCGGCTATGACATCTACTACGGCTTTGGCCGCATAGACGCCGGCGCCGCGCTGGCCGCGGCCGCGAGTTGGGCCCCCTTCACCGCGACGCCCACCGCCACGCCAACGCCGCTCTTCACCAACACGCCGACCTCCACGCCGACGATCACGCCGACGCCGACAGCGACCAACACCCCCACCGCGACGCCGACGCCGACGCTGCCGGCCACCGCCACGCCCACCAGCACACCGACGCCCACGCCAACCCGCACGCCAACCGCAACCGCCACACCTCCGCCGTATGTGCAGCGGGTCAATGCGGGCAGCACGACCGCCTTCACCGATGGGCAGGGCCTGGTGTGGGCCGTTGACAAGGCCTTTGCTGCCAACTCCTGGGGCTACACCGGCGGCACGGCCATGTCGTCCACCAGATCGGTTGACAATACCACCGACGACGTGCTGTATCAGAAGTATCGCGAGTCGGCTGGCGAGTACAAGTTCACCGTGCCCAACGGCAACTACGAAGTGACCCTGCGCTTTGCTGAGTTTTCGGTGACATCGTCTACGTCGCGCGTCATACGACTTACCCTGGAAGGCGTCATCGTAGAGAGCGCCTTGAGCATCTACGGCACGGTGGGACGGTACGTGGCCCTGGATCGGGTCTATCAGGCGACGGTCAGCGATGGCATTCTCAACATCATGTTCATTCAGAACGGCGGCACCTACGCGCCGGTGGTTTCCGCTGTCGGCGTGCGCCAGGTGCCTCCGCCCACGCCGACCCCCACAGCCACCAACACACCGACTGCCACCCCCACGAACACGCCTTGTGTGGCCTGCCCCACGGCAACGCCAACATCAACCCATACCCCGACCAGGACGCCCACGCCCACGGCCACACCGGTGCCGTATGCGCAGCGGGTCAACTCGGGCGGCACCTCGGCTTTCACCGATGGCCAGGCCGTGGTGTGGGCCGTTGACAAGGCCTTTGCCGCTAACTCCTGGGGCTACACCGGCGGCTCGGCCAAGTCGTCCACCAAATCGGTTGGCGGCACCACCGAAGACGCGCTGTATCAGAAATATCGCGAGGCGCCTGGCGAATACAAGTTCACCGTACCCAACGGCAACTACGAGGTGACCCTGCGCTTCTGCGAGTTTACCGCGACATCGGCCACGTCGCGCATCATGCGTATCACGATCGAAGGCGTCATCGTCGAAAATGCACTCAGCCTATATTCCGCGGTAGGTCAGTACGTGGCCCTGAATCGAGTCTATCAGACCACCGTCAGCGACGGCATTCTCAATGTGGTCTTCAGCCAGAATGGCGGCAGCAATGTGCCGGTAGTTTCCGCGGTAGGGGTGCGCCAGGTGCCTCCGCCCACGCCGACCCCCACGGCCACCAACACGCCGACCCATACACCGACTGCCACCCCGACGAACACACCGTGCGCGACCTGTCCTACGGCAACGCCAACGCCAACCCGCACGCCGACCGCGACGCCAACCAACACCCCAACGCCGTTGCCCTACACCACCCAGCGCGTCAACGCCGGCGGCACCGCGTACACTGACGGCAGCAGCCAGGTGTGGCCGGCCGATCAAGCCTACCTGACCAACGGCTGGGGCTATACCGGCGGCACAGCCAAATCGAGCACCACGGCCGTCGCCGGCACCACCGATGACCCGCTGTACCAGAAATGGCGCGACGCGCCCGGCGAGTACAAGTTCACCGTTCCCAGCGGCACGTACGAAGTGACGTTCAAGTTTGCTGACTTCGAGTCTTCCAAGTCAACGGATCGTGTGATGAAGATCACGCTGGAAACGACCATCGTCGAACCGAACATGAGCGTCTATGGTCAGGCCGGCAAGGCCGTGGCGCTCGACAAGGTGTACACGATCGCCGTGACCGATGGCGTACTCAATATCAGCTTCGTCAAGGTCAGTGGCACCAAGAATCCGATCGTTTCGGCCATTCAAGTGCGCAGAATCGGGTGAGGATTAAGCCCTGAACATTCGACGGCTGTCTTGACACAGCAGTCGTTGCCGGTCAGCCGTCGAATTGTCAGCGAATTGTAATCACGAGCGCGCCCCCGACCTCGTAAATTTCGCTAGAATCAGGTGCGTTTCACGTATCTTCTCAATTTGTAGGCCCCCCCCCCCGCGCGCCGGGGCCGGCCCTGCCCCGGTACTCACAGCGCTGTGATTCATGGCGCAGGCATTAGAGAAATGGGAGTCAATGTTATGAAAAACCTACTTCGGCTTGTACTGCTGACGGCATTGCTTGTGGGGGCTACAGCTTCCCTGGCGCGCCCGGCCCCTGGTCATGCTGCCGGTACAGGCGGGATCATCGGCGCCGTCTTCTTCGACGCCGATGCCGATGGCATCCGTGATGCCACCGACAACGGCCTGGACGCGGGTCTCACTGTCGAGATTCGCGACGCCGCCACCAACGGCCAGGTTTTCCTGACCGTCACCACCACCGCATTGGATGGGACCTACGCCTTCACTGCGCTGGACGCCAACACCTACCTGGTCACGGAACTCAGTCTGGAGGCCCTGGGCTACACCCGCACGACTCCGAATACTCGAACCGTGGTGGTTGGCAGCGTTGTTGCGCTCGGCGTTGATTTCGGCGGCACCCTGCTGATGACCCTTAGCGGCACCATCTTCGATGACGCCAACCAGGACGGTGTGCGCGGCCTGGGCGAAACCGTCATCCCCGACGCCCTGGTCGAGGTCTTCCACGATCCAAACGGCAACGGCTTGATTGACAGCGGCGAACCGTTGGCCGGCTCCGCGGTCTCCAACACCCAGGGCAACTACGTCGTTGCCAACCTGTGGCCTGGCGCGTACGTGATGCGGGTGCAGCCGCCCGGCGGTATCGGGCTGCCGGCCCAAATCGCGGTTCCCATCGTCAGCCGCTACGGCGGCGGCATCCTGCGCCAGGATGTCGGCATCCTCATCCCCCGCGGGGGCGACGCGTCGCTCAACGGCATCGTCTGGAAAGACCTGGATGGCGATGAAGTGCTGGACGCGGACGAAGGCTTCATCGCCAGCGCCGCCCTGGCCCTCTACCTCGACAGCAACGGCAACGGCGTGATTGACAGCGGCGAGAGCGTAGTCGGCCAGGCCACGTCGAACAGCCAGGGCGCCTACAGCTTCAGCAGCCTCGACGCCGGCGCCTACGTGCTGCGCGTGGACGACCTGACCATTCCGGCCGGCTGGATTCCATCGCACGATGCTTCGCTGCTCGCCTTCAGCCTGGAGACCGGACAGACTCGTGAGCTGAATCTTGGCTACTTCGATCCACTGGCGGTTGGCCCCATGACGGTTGCCGACTGGAAGAAGGAAATTCACCGCAGCGGGCACCCTCGCTACACCGCGGCTGAGATTGCCGCGTTCATTGCCTCGGCCCAGGACAGTTCTGCCGTCTTCCCGGAGATCGTCTCTCTGCAGGATGCGCTTCTCCGACCCGCGCCTGGCGATGAAGGACGGGCGCGCAAGGAATACGCGGCGCTGCGCCTGAATGTGGCCAGCAATCTGCTCCTGACGCGCACCCCCATCAACCTGCCCGCGCTGACCACCGCCACGACTGTGGGCGGCGTCCTGACCGAGATCGAAGGCTTGCTCAACCCGCCCGCGTCGCAGTTGAACACCGCCTATCGCCGGGTGGAGAGCCTGGCCGAGGCGCTCAACAAGGGCCAGGGCGTCGGTTACGGCCTGACCCTGGTGGGCGTGGTCTCTCGCGCCACCTACCGCGGCGGCGATGTGACCTCCGCGCTGCGGCGCGGCGGCAGCATCATTGACCAGACCCTCGATGGGCCGATCTACCTGACCCGCTGGAGTCCCGGCAACCTCGATCCGGCCACCAACATCTTCCGCCCGCGCGTGCGGGTGCGCGTCAACGCCTTTTACAATGGCGCGGTGCTCGACGCCTACCAGAAACTGTCCGATGGCCGCCTGGTGCTCCTGGGCACGATCATCCCCCCGTTCTGGAACAAGGACGTCAAGACCGACTATCACTTCGATCTGTGGCGCGTCAGCACGCTTGGCGAGCTGGTCAGCACCGAGATTCGCCTGGTCACGCGCGATCCCGATGGCGATGGCGGGCATCCGGAGCACATCAAGATTGATGCGGCCGAGATCGTTTTTGATTACTAACAGCCTATCCGAATAACTACCTTAGTGCCCCCCTGCCCCCAATCCTGGGGGAGCCGAATGCTTTTCCCCCAGGATTGGGGGGGCAGGGGGGCCGCTGTTTCTTTCACCTCGATGCCCATATCCGTTGGATGTGGGCATCGTTCATCCTGGCGAGGAGTTCACCGTGATCACACGCCTGCACAATGCTCATCCACCGCGTCGCCAAGCCCCTGGATCGTCGGCCGCCTGCACAAGAGAGGGGCATTGACCATCGTTTTGCTCCTCATCCTTTCTGGCCTGGCGCCCGCGCCGCAGGCTGGCGCCGTTCCCCACAGAGCCAACCACGCACCCATGACCGGCTACACCTGGGACATTCGCTGCGTGGACTGCCCCAAGGCCCTCGATGAGCTGAGCACGCGCAGCCTGCGCCTGGACAGCCAGGGCCGGCCGCACATCGCTTACGGCGGCGACCATCTCTACTACGCCTGGCACGACGGCTCCGCCTGGCAGCTCGAAACGGTGGACAGCTCGATACGCGTGGGCGCCTACGCCTCATTGGCGCTGGACAGTAACGGCAGTCCGCACATTGGATACTTCGACAGCGCCAATTTCGATCTGCGCTACGCCAGCAAGTCGGGCAACGCCTGGGTCATCCAGATCGTGGATGCCAACGGCGAAGTCGGTTCCAGCGCCGCCCTGGCCCTGGACAGCAACAACCGCCCCCACTTCAGCTACTATGACGACACTCACAGCAAGCTCAAATACGCGCGTTGGACCGGCAGCCAGTGGGAAATCCAGTCTGTGGGCAATGAGTCCCTGGTCGCGCGGCACATCTCCCTGGCCCTGGACAGCAGCAACCGCGCCCACATCAGCTACTACGATGTCTACGCGGCCAATCTGCGCTACGCCCGCTGGACCGGCAGCGATTGGATCACGCAGCTCGTGGATGCGGATGGCGAAGTGGGCAGCGATACCTCGCTGGCCCTGGACAGCAGCGGCATTCCCCACATCAGCTTTTACGACAGCACCAACGGCGATTTGAAGTACACGCGCGCGGTGGGCAATGGCTGGCAGACCGAAGTCGTGGACAGCGCCGATGATGTGGGCGGCCAAACCTCACTGGCCCTGGACGCAGCCAACCGCGCCTACATCAGCTATCGCGATTGGACCCACGGCGATCTGAAATACGCCCGGCGCACCGGCGCCACCTGGGCCATCCAAACGGTTGACAGCGCCGACGATACCGGCGCCTACACCTCGATCGTGCTTGACGGCACTGCCCGCCCCCGCATCAGCTACCTGGACATGACGCACAACCTGTTGAAATACGCAGCCTGGAGCGGCACAGACTGGTCGTTCAGCGTGGTGGACGCGGCCGGCAACGTGGGCGAAGCCACCGGCCTGGTATTGGATTACGGCGGCCAACCCCACATCAGCTACTACGACAGCCTGGCAGCCGATCTCAAATACGCTCGTTGGGGCAGCAGCGCCTGGAGCATCGAAACCGTGGATGGCGCCAACGGCGACGCCGTCGGCAGTCAGACCGCGATCGCGGTGGATTCGATGAATCGCCCGTTCATCGCCTATCTCGATGACACCCACGGCAACCTCAAACTGGCGCAGTGGACCGGCAGCGCCTGGCAGATTCAGACCGTGGATGGCAGCGGAACGGTGGGCGGCGCCATCAGCCTGGCGCTGGACTCGGCCAATCGCCCCCACATCTCCTATCTTGATGCGGGTAGCGCCACGCTCAAGCATGTGTATTACAACGGCGCGCTGTGGAATCTGCAACTCATTGACAACGTCGGTTCGATCAGTTACGTTTCCCTGGACATTGACAGCGCCGACGTTGTTCAGATCGGCTACTACGATTCCAACAACGGCGACTTGAAGGTGGCTCGCGGCAAGATCGCCTATCCCTGGAACATCCAGGTTGTGGACAGCGCCGGCGATGTGGGCGGTTACGTCTCGCTGGCCGTAGACATGCTGGGCAATCCGCACCTGGCCTATTATGACTGGACGCAGTACACCCTGAAATACGCACACCTGGCTGGAACCTCCTGGGTAGTGACAACGGTTGCCGACACCGGCCTGGTTGGCTTTGCTGCCCTGGCGCTCGACAGCCGCAACGCTCCCCTGGTGGCCTACTACGACGACAACGCGCACAACCTCAAAGTGGGTCAACTGCGCGGCGGCAGTTGGGACATCAACATCCTGGACGGCGCCGGCGAAGTGGGGCGTTACGTAGCCCTGGCGTTGGATCAGAGCAACACGGCCTACGCCGCCTATTACGATACCACGAACGGGGATCTCAAAGTGGCCCAGGGAACGCCCGCAACCGCCCTGCCGGTCTACATTCCCACAGTGATGCGTCGTCACTAAAGTCAAAATTCGTAGCTGCTCAGCCAGGCAGTGAGAGCGGACACTTATTTAATTCTCATTCCTTAGCATCCTGAACCTGCGCCAACGCCTGCGTGATCTCCCGCAGGCAGGCGTCGGGTTGGCGCCAGCAATGTTCGGGGTCCAGGAAAACGGGCGTCCACCCGGCAGCGGCCAGCGCGTAACGTTGATCGCCGGCTTCGCGCAGACTGCGCGGGCTGACCGTTGCCGGCAGCGGAGCGGCCAGATCTGCTGCGTAGATGACCGCCACCCGGCCACTGCGCCCGTAGAGGGCGAAGTCAATCGGCGGTTGCTCAGGCGTCTCGGCCACGCCCCACACATCGTCCAGATCAGTCACGTCATCATCCGGCGGTTCATCCCACGGCACCTGGCGCTCGGCTTCCAGCCCCGCGTTCAAGAGGGCGCTCCACAGGCGATCCTGCGCGGTTCCCTTGTCCCACAGATCGTTGATTTCGCGCGCGCTGAGCAGCCGCGCGAGCGTGGTGGGGATGAAGGTGATGCGACGCAGGCGCCGGCTGGGGATCGGTTGCGGCAAGCGCCACAGCGGCCCCAACTCGATGCGGTAGTATTCGTCGTGCGCACGCGGGTGCTGCGGCTCCGCGGGCAGCAAGTCCACGCGGCGGGCGATGCTGACGCGCCGCACGGCTGCCAGGGTCGCAATTTGCCAGCGGTCGGCCGGGGCAAAGGCGCCGGTCTGGTAAAACGCCAGGTAGTCGGCGCCCATCTGTGCCGGCGCACGGGCCACCGGCACCCGGTACCACCCTTCTTCAGCGGCCCGCGTCAAGTCGGCGGGCGTCGGCAGCACGGCCACCAGCACGCGCTGATGACCCGGCGCGGGTAAATCGTCCAGGTTGAGCGAAACAGGCATGGGTACCTCCTGGTGATCGGTCCTCTAGCTTTCGATCCAGCCTCGTACGTCTGGGGCAAACTGCTCCAGATCGGCGCGCAGGCGCAGCAGCGCCAGGTCACGGCCGCGGGCTTCCAGCATGATATCGAAATCGGGCAGCCCGAACGCCCTGGCCCGTCGCAGCCAGTCCACAAACTCGAATGGATTGACATAATCGGCATGTTGCGTCCAGCGCGGCGCGGCCAGCAGACGGCGCGGCCCGCCCGGCTCAGGAGCGGTCAGCACGTTGAACGCGGTGCGCGGGGAGGCGAAGTGAACCTTGGGCCGCACCCCGCGCGGCCAGGTGCTGAGCGCCAGGGCCAGGGCCTCGAATTCGTCCAGGCCATCCGGGTTGAAGACCAGGTGATGCAGGCGGTCGAAGACCAGGCGCACGCCCGTCTGGCGGTGTATCCAGAGCACGTCGCTGAGGCCAAAGCGGTCATCATCATTCTCCAGCGCCATCCGCGCCTGCACCGCCGGCGGCAGGCGCGTGAAGTTGCGGCAAAACTGCGCCTGCGCCGCGGCCTTGTCGCCGTAGACGCCGCCGGTGTGGACAACCACCACGCCCTCCGGCCCCGCGCCCAGGCGATCGAGCAGGCCGGCCAGGCCGCGCAGGTGGGCCAGGCTGGTGTCCGTCAGCGTGGCATCCGCGCTGTCGAGGATGACGCTGGCCTCAGCGTGGATGGTGAAACGCACGCGGTCACGGCGCAACAGGTCGGCCGTGTGGGCCAGCTCAGCCTGGCACTGATCAACCTGCGCCGTCAGTTCAGGATGCCGGGGAAAGGCCAGGTGCGGCGCCAGGCGGCTGGAGAGGCGATAGAAGCGGATGTGCGTCTGCGCCAGATAGCGCAGAATGTCGCGCAGATAGGTCAGGCTCACACTGAGGTGCGGGCCTGATCCGTCTGGCGCCTGGGGAGAACGGCTGTCATAGGCACGTAAACCGGGGCGCCCCTGCACGGCAACCGGGAAGCCAAGATGCATTGGGCCTTCTCACAGATTCAGAAAGATGCAGCGGCGGATTCAGGCCAGCGCCAGCGCGGGTGCGCCGGCAAACTGCCCCATGAGCACCAAGCCGATGCGCGCCAGCGCCCAGTCAATCTCCGCCTGGGTGATGACCAGGGGCGGTGCAAAGCGGATGACATGCTCGTGCGTCTCTTTGCACAGCAGGCCCTCGCGCATGAGGGCTTCGCAGAAGCGGCGCGCGCCGCCGGCCTCTGGCTTCAGCTCGACGCCGATGAACAGCCCCCTGCCACGCACTTCCTGCACGAAGGGACTGGCGATGGCGCGCAACTTCTCCTGGAAATAGGCGCCCAGCCGGGCCGAGTTTTCGATCAAATCTTCTTCCACCAGCACCTTCATGGCCTCGCGGGCCACCGCGCAGGCCAACGGGTTGCCGCCATAGGTGCTGCCATGTTCGCCAGGGCGAAAGACACTCAGGATGTCGGCTGAGGCCAGCACGGCCGATACCGGATAACAGCCGCCGGACAGCGCCTTGCCGATAATCATCACGTCAGGCTTGACGTTTTCATAGTCACAGGCAAAGAGCTTGCCACTGCGCCCCAGGCCAGACTGAATCTCATCGGCGATGAACAGGACCTCATGCTCCTCGCACAGGGCTTTGGCCCGTTTGAGATAGCCGGCCGGTGGAATATGAACGCCGCTCTCGCCCTGAATCGGCTCGACCAGGAAGGCGACGGTGTTGGCGCTGAACGCGGCTTCCAGGCTGCGTAAATCGCCAAAGGGCGTCACCTTGAAGCCGGGCGTGAAGGGGCCAAAGCCGGCCCGGTACTGCGGCTCGGTGGAAAAGCTGATAATGCTGATGGTGCGGCCGTGAAAGTTGTCGGCGCAGACGATGATTTCAGCCTGGTCTTCCGGCACGTCACGGCGCTGATAGCCCCATTTGCGCGCCATCTTGACCGCGGTCTCGACCGCTTCGGCGCCGGTGTTCATCAGCAGCGCCATCTCATAGCCGGTCAGGGTACACAGGTCTTGCAGGAACAGGCCCATCTGGTCGTTGCGGAACGCGCGCGAGGTCAACGTCAGTGTCTGCGCCTGGGCGATGAGGGCCTGCACGATGCGCGGGTGGCAGTGCCCCTGGTTGACCGCCGAATAGGCGCTGAGGCAGTCCAGGTAGCGCCGGCCTTCGACATCGGTGACCCAAACGCCCTGGCCCTGGGCGATGACCACATCGAGGGGCTTGTAGTTGTGGGCGCCGTAGGTTTCATCGAGGTGAATGTAATCTTGTGTGAGCATCATTTTTTCTCTTCCTTGAGATAGGCTGAAATCGGCTGTGATTTCTACGATTCTTTCTGCAACTCACCCTGACGCCGCAGCGCCGGGCCGTTGGAACTCGATTGTAACACAGCGGTTGGTTGCAGTCTAACCGATTGGCCGCGGCCTGACACTGACGAGCGTCAGGTCGCGCCGACCAGTCAACCGTTCAACGATGATTGCCGGGCCGACCGGCGCTGTGGTAAAATAATACGACGTTGAAAAACCAATGGCCGTGATGAAACGAACTTTCGACACGAGATGGCCGCGTGCCATCCTCCTTTGCTGTCTGACCTTGCCCCTGTTGATTCTGGCGCGCCCGGCCGCGGCCGAGCCAGGCATCACGTCGCCGGCCACGGGTGCGGCGGTCATGGGCGCCGTGACGATTCGTGGCACGGCCACCATTGACAATTTTCAGCGTTACGAGCTTTATCTGATCCCTGACGGTCCGCTGCTGCAGCGCATCTGGCTGACAACGGTCGAGCGCGTGGTGGTGGATGGGCCGCTGTTCACCTGGTTCACACCGCCCTACCCGGATGGACGCTACAGCCTGCAATTGCGCTTGGTGACGCAGAGCGGGGATTACCGCGACTATTACACCAGCAGCATCTACCTGGTCAACCAGGCCACGATCCACGCCACCGCCGCGGCCGCTGCCCTCACCGCCACGGCATTGCCGCCGGGAACTACGCCAGAACCAACCGCTGTGCCCACGGCCACAGCAACGCCGACGACCACCGCCACCCCGCTGGCCGCCACGACGGTCCTGACCATCACCGAACCGCTGCCCGGCGTGGCCCTGCGCGGGATGGTGACGATCCGGGGGACAGCCAATGTCACCGGGCAACTGAGCTATCAACTGCACCTGGGGCTGGACAATGGCGAAGGGTTCGATCTCCTGCGCGCGCTGTCGGGCACGGTGTCAAGCGGTGTGCTTGGCGTCTGGAACACACGGCGCTGGCCTGATGGTATCTACGCGCTGCGGCTGCGCGTCCATCTGCGCAGCGGCGAGGTGCGTGAGATGCTGGTCAGTGACTTCGAGACGGTCAACGAGGCGCCACTGCCTGTGCCAACGCCGACTGCGACGCCGGTGCTGGCCGGGCCGGGCATCTACGGGCCGCGCAGCGAGCAGACGGTCAGCGGCCAGGTGCGCATCTGGGGTTGGGCGAGCGGGCCGGGCTTCGAGCGCTTCGATCTGCACGTGGCGCGCGCCGGCAGCGAAGAATGGTTGTGGCTGACCTCCAGCAGTCAGCCGATCGAACGCAACACCCTGGCCTTGTGGGACACGGGGCGCTACGCGGCCGGCCGCTACGACCTGCGCCTGCGCCTCGTCTTTCCCGATGGCAACTACGACGAATACCGCATGCCCGGCATCGTGGTCGTCAGGTAACTATTCAGGCAACCTGCGACCACGCAATGCCGGTCGGCGCAGCAGAGCGATTGAAATCGCGCCTGGTGGGCGTTCCGCCGGGCGTCCACCTGCGTGGGCGCAATGCCGGTCGGCGCAGGCCGACCTTGCGGCGGAACGCCCTTTCGCCCCGAATTCATTCGGCGAGAAGGGAAACGATGGCCTTCTGCACCGGCTGGGTGGTCACCTCGGCAAAACCGTCGCCGACGATCATGTTGATTTCACTGCGCACGCCGAAATCGGCCAGGTAGATGCCCGGCTCGATGGAAAAGCCGACGCCGGGGATCAGCTTGCGCTCATCGTGCGTCTCCAGGTTGTCCATGTTGACGCCGTTGCCGTGTCCGTTGGTGTCAATGCTGTGGCCGGTGCGATGGAAGAAAGCCCCGCCATAGCCGGCCTGCTGAATGACAGCGCGCGCGGCATCGTCCACCTCAAACCCCTGCACGCCCTGCCCCGCGGCCAAACGCTGCTGAATGAACTGCACCGCGGCATCGCGCGCCCCCGCGACGATGTCGAAAACCTGGCGCTGCGCGGCGGGCGCCTCAGCGCCGGCAAAGGCCACCCAGGTGATGTCGGCAAACACCGCGCCGGGCTGATCGAGCTTGGCCCACAGATCGAGTAAGACAAAATCGCCGGGCTTGAGGAAGAACTGGCGCTGCGCAGTCGGCGCGTAGTGTGGATCGCCGCTGTGCGCGTTGATGCCCACAATGGGCGGGTGGTCGGTGATCAAGCCCTCCTCGGCGAAACGGCGCATGACAAACTGTTGGCCCTCGACCTCGCCAGGAGAACGCCCGGCGCGCAGTTCCGCGGTCATCCAGGCAAAACATTCGTCCTTGATCTGATCGAGCAGGCGGGCGGCCACACGGTGCTGCGCCAACTGCGCGGGCGTCCAGCGCGCCTGCACCCACTGCACCAGGTCGGCCGAAGAGACCACTTCCACGCCCAGGCTGCGAATCAGATCAATGGTGCCGGCGTCCACGCGTGCCACGTAGGGGATGGCGCCGCCAGGCGAGAATTCCATGGCGATGCGTTGGGCATGGCCGAGCAAGTCCTGGATCCCGCGGGTCAGTTCTTGCCAGGTCACGTAGGTGTAGACACGGGCGCCGGAGCCGGTAAAAGGGCCGGCTTCGATGCGATGAACGAGCCAGGTGGCTTTGCCGCGGGCTGGAATCCAGTAGACCCAGCGCCGGCTGAAGACTCCTTCCTCTGGCAGTGCGGCCACCTGGCGGGCAATGGGGTTCATGCCGCGAAAATCAAAGAGGAGCCAGCCATCGAGGCCGGCTTGCTGTAGTGCTTGCTGAATTTCCACAAGGTTTGTCATCGGTTCATCCTACTATCCATACTATGGTTCGTGTCCGAGCGAGATATTATTCTTGCTTGGGAACGACGGCCCGTTTGACGAAGGTCTTGAGGCGCCGTTCCAGGTCGCGCCGTTCGAGGAGAACTTTGTGCTGGCAGGTGAGGCAGCGGATGCCAATGTCCGCGCCCAGGCGCACCACCTCCCAATCATAACCACCGCACGGATGCGGCTTGCGCAAGCGGACGATATCACCCAGAGAGAGTTCGAGCGGCATATTCCTTCAGAACCCCCAAGTCCACTCTTAGCCGATACTGGGCATCGAGATGGCTTGTCATGGAGATACCTCCCATTCCAACGACCACGTTCGCCCGGGGAAATGTCGCCAGTGCCATTGCATGTCGTTGTGGTGCGATTCGCGATACAAACCCTGCTTTTCAATCAGCCGACGTACCTGGGACACGCGTTGCGCGGCATACCCAGCTGCATCATAAAGAATGAGTCCATCAAGTGCAATATCGAGATACAGGCTCGACAGCCGTGCAGTGAACTCTTCCGGGGTCTTAGCAATCACTGCCACCGCGCCTCGCCAGGATACCGGTAGCATATTTTTCAACCACAGATGACGTGCCAACGTTTTTTGCGGCAAATCGCGCGCGATGACCAACAAATCCCAATCGCTATCCGCATGAGCATCGCCGCGCGCGCGCGATCCAAATAGTACGATACTGACCAGGCGCTCGCCCATCCCAGCCTGTAAAGCCGCGACGACTTCCGCCAACGGCAAGCGATCTCCTTGAGTCAACGCGTTTTGGGTCATACGATTCCTCCTCACGCTGCAGATTATACACCGATCATCCCATGTGCCCAAAGTCACGAGTTGGGGACTCATGCAGCCACTCGTTCGTAAGACACAGCCACTTTGCACTTTGCACTTTGCACTTTGCACTTCTGCCCTCCCTCTGTACTTTGCGCGGCGTGTGCGGTATAATTCAGGCATAGCGGCCAGATGATCTTGCGCCGCTGATGTGATTATCCCCTGTGGAGAGACCTATGCGACAATCGTCGTGGCGCCAGCGTTTACTCCTGGCTTTCTATGGCTTCCTGGTCACGCTGACCATCTTCAGCGGAGGGCGCTCAGCCTACGCCCAGACGCCGGCTGTGGAAGTGCTGACCTTCCGCGGCCCGGTGACGCCGGTCCTGGTCAGCTATCTGGAGCGCAGCATTGCGCAGGCGCAGGCTAACGGCAGCCAGGCGGTGATCCTGCAACTCGATACGCCGGGCGGCAGTGTGGACCTGATGCAGGACATCGTGCAGTTATTGTTGAAGTCTGATGTGCCGGTTGTGGTTTACGTTTCTCCGAGCGGCGCTCATGCCGGCTCCGCTGGCACGCTGATCACGCTGGCGGCGCATGTGGCGGCCATGGCGCCGGGCAGCAGCATCGGCGCGGCCAGCCCCGTGGGCGAAGGCGGCGCCGAATTGCCAGACACCATCAAGAGCAAGCTGGTCAACATCCTGTCAGCCGATGCGGAAAACCTGTCCAAGCGGCGCGGGGAGAAGGCGGTTGAATTTGCGCGCCAGGCCGTGGAAGAGGCCCGCGCGGCCACGGCCGATGAGGCCAAAGATTTGGGCGTGATTGATTTCATCGCCCGTGACCTGGATGACCTGCTGGCGCAGATGAATGGTTTCACGGTGACGGTCAACGGCCGCGAGCAGACCTTCCAGACGGAAGCGGTGCAAATCAACAAGGTGCCATTCGGGCTGCTCGAAGACCTGCTGAACGCCGTGGCGAACCCGACCATTGCAGCCATTCTGTTGACCTTGGGACTCAACGCCTTGCTATATGAACTCTCCAGCCCCGGCGGGTATGCGGCTGGTGTCGTTGGCGTCATTGCGCTGCTGCTGGCCTTCTATGGCCTGGGCGCGCTGGAGGCGAACTGGGTCGGCCTGGGGTTCATCATCCTGGCCTTCGCCCTCTTCATTCTGGACATCAAAGCACCCACCCACGGCGCACTGACCCTGGGGGGCGTGACTTCATTTGTCGTAGGAGCAGGTATCTTGTTCAATACACCTTACACGGCCGTACCCTGGCCGACGATCATTACGCTGGCGCTGTGTACCGCGGCCTTTTTTGCCTTTGCCATGGCCAAGGTCCTCAGCGCCCGGCGCCGGCGCCCGGCCACCGGTGCGGAGGCGCTCATCGGCAGCCGGGCCGAGGTGCGCAGCGCACTGGAGCCGCGCGGCCAGGTATTTTTCAACGGCGAGCTGTGGCAGGCGGAGATTGCGGAAGGCGCCGCGGCCGCCGGCGCCCAGGTTGAAGTCATTGGCCGTCAGGGCATGCGCCTGCTGGTACGTCGCAGCGCCTGAGGAGGCAAACCGTACTCATGCCGACCGTCATCAGCATCAGCCAACTGATCAGCGACATCAAAAACACCGTGCAGGCCAATGACGCGCTGCAGGATGTGTGGGTGCAGGGGGAGGTGTCGCAGTTCACGCAGGCCGCCGGCTCAGGCCACTGCTACTTTCGGTTGAAAGACGGCGCGGCGACGCTGGAGTGTGTCATGTGGCGCGGCCAGGCTGCGCATCTGCGTCGTGTGCCCGCCCACGGCGATTTGGTGCAGGCGCATGGCAAGGTGGATGTTTACCCGGCGCAGGGTCGTTTGCAGTTGGTGGTGGACCTGCTGCAGCCCACGGGCCTGGGGCAGTTGAACCAGGCCTTCGAGGCGCTCAAGGCGCGGCTGCTGGCCGAAGGGCTGTTCGACCCGGCGCGCAAGCGGCCGCTGCCGGCCTGGCCGCGGCGCGTGGGCATCGTCACCTCGGCTGATGCGGCGGCTCTACGCGATATCCTGCGCACCCTCAAGGCGCGCTATGCGTTGGTGGATGTGCTTCTAGCCTCTACCCTGGTGCAGGGCAGCGAAGCGCCGGCGCAGATTGAGGCAGCGCTCCAGCGGCTGAATCGCTGGTCGGCCACGGTGGAGCCGATTGACGTCATCATCGTGGCGCGGGGCGGAGGCTCGCTGGAAGAGCTGTGGGCGTTCAACGAGGAGCGCGTCGCCCGCGCCATTGACGCCAGCGCGGTGCCGGTTGTCAGCGGGGTGGGGCACGAGGTTGATTATACCATTGCCGATTTTGTGGCCGATGTGCGTGCGCTGACGCCCACAGCCGCGGCCGCGCTGGTGGTGCCCGATCAACGCGACCTGCGCCAGCAGGTGGCCGGCCTCTCCGGCCTGCTGACGACGCACCTGCAGGCGCGTCTGGTGGCGATGCGGCGCGAGGTGCAGGCGCACCGGCGGTTGTTGGCACGGGTGTCGCCGCAGCAGCTCATCGCCTATCGGCGGCAGCGCATTGACGAACTCCTGTGGCGCGGCCAGGCGCGTATCAAGGGGCGCATGACGTTGGCCCACGCGCGGGTCAGCGCGCAGCAGGCCCGCGTCGAGGCGCTCAATCCACGACAAGTGCTGGCGCGCGGCTATGCCATCGTGCAGCAAAAGATCAGCGGAGCCGTGGTGCGTCAGGTGAGACAGGTCACGCCCGGTGAACGCCTGCGCATACAGGTGACCGGCGGCACATTCGAAGCGGAGGTAACAACAGATGACATTTGAAGAAGCGTTCCAACGCCTGGATGAAGTCGTGCGTAAGCTGGAACAGGGTGACTTGGCGCTGGAGGAGTCGCTGGCGCTGTACGAAGAGGGCGTGTCATTGGCCGCGGTGTGCAACGAATGGCTGGACAAGGCCGACCTACGGGTGCGCCAGGTTGTGGCCACACCTGGCACTGACGCGCTGCGCGCCGTGGACTTTAGCGGCTGGAACGAGCGCGACGCGTAGCGCAGACCGGCTCCCATGAACGGCCACTAAGCGCTTTCGCTGGCGCAGGCTGGGCATACGCGGGGATCGCTGAGCTGCTGCTTGTGGCGGGTGCAAATGGCGAAGACGGTCATGCGGTTTCCCAGCAAGAAGCGGGATTTGATGGTACCCTCCAACGCCAGATGACGGGTGTTCGTGGCGCGCAAAATCCCCGGCACCGGGCAGGAGTTACACACGTTCGGATTCCAGGCCGCCGACTCCCGACTCTGCGGCAATCGGCACTCCTGCACGTCACGACCCCGGTGATAATCCTCATAGTAATAACGACAGTCAATGCGTGTCGGCATGTTTACTCCAGCGTTACAGAATGACAAAGGCGATGCCCGCCAGCGTCACCAGCGCACCGATGAGGCTGCCAGGGCTGGGAATTTCGCCGAGGAGCAAAACACCCAGCAGGACACCACCGGTGATTTCTTGCGTGGCGACCAGGTTGACGTAGGTGGCATGCATGCGGCGCAGGGCCGCGTTGTAGAGCGTGTGCCCGATTCCCAGCGGCAGGATGCCCAAACCGATGACCGCCAGGACTTGCTGCCAGCCGTACGCGGCCGGGTTGAAACTGAGTACCGCGGCCGGCAAGGCCCAGACGGCAGCCAGGCCGTAGACCAGGCCGGCGTAGGTCAACAGGGGATACGCGGCGCGTTGTGAACGTCCGGCCACCGAGTAAAGCCCGAAGGTGATGGCCGAGCCAAGCGCCAGCAGATCGCCAAAGGCCATCCGTGTGTTCCAGGTCGGCTCGAAGCTGGCCAAGATGGCAACGCCAACCACCGCCAGCGCCACCCCGCCCCATTTGCGCCGCGGCATCGGTTCGTTCAAGAACCAGGCCGAGGCCAGGCTGACGAAGATGGGCGCGGTGTAGACGATGGCCAGCGAATGGGCAATGGTGGTGTAGGTGAGCGAGGCGATGTAGAACAGGAAATGAAGCGCGGTGATCAACCCGAAAACAGCGAAGCGTCCCCAATCACCGCGTGCCACGCGCAGGGGCTGCTGCTGCAGCCGCGCCAACGTCAACACGGCCAGGCTGGCCACCAACAGGCGCCCCGTGGCAATCTCATACGCGCTGAGCGGAGCCGCCCAGCGTACCAGGACGGGGCTGGTGGAGAAGAAAAAAACGGCCAGCGCGACCAGGAACAGGCCCTGACGTTGTTCGGTCACGCGGCCACACCGGCGTCGCCTGAAGCATTGGGCCAGGGGCAGTTGCCACATGCACCCCGTGCTGACGCCGCGCTATTGCGGCAGTAGATACGGCAACACATAACCAAGCGCCATGGTCAAAATGAGAAACAGGCTGAGAATGATCAGCACGACCTGGCGCCAATCACGTTTGGGGGTGTTGTTTGATTTTCGAGTCATTCTTCGCTAATCCTCCTGGATTGATGATATGGTCGGCATTATACCATTGCCGCGGCGAATTTTCAAGCTACTTTCCATCTACCTTCAAGTCGCCCACGCGGGCAGGCGCAAGGCGCTCTTGGGATTTTTCCCTTCCAACAGGTGTTTGACAAAATTGACACCCTCTCCTATAATCGTGCCCAATCTTCATTCCCGCGCAAGGCAGCATCGCTTTTGTTTTTTCTGTCGTTAGCCATAGGATTTTGCGCATCGGCGCGTGGAGATGGCGCTAACGACTTGGATCAACTCCCCTGTCATTGGCCGTTATGCCTCGGCCTACCCATCGTCTAAGTGATTCCTGATACGTTGCCCGTTTTCTACGATAATATCGCCATTATCTGGGCAGGTGCCCACTAAATATGCCAGTTGAGTCAGTTGTAGTCAGGAGGAGAACGTATGTCCAAGCGAGTGTATAGTCTACTAGCCGTGCTGTTGATAGCCTCTGTGCTGTTGGCAGCCTGCGGCAGCGCTGCAACGCCAACCGCGGCGCCGGCCACCGCGGCCCCCAAAGCCACCGACGCCCCCAAAGCCACCGACGCCCCCAAAGCCACCGACGCCCCCAAACCTGCAGGCGGCATGATCAAGATTGCGACGCAGAGTCCGTTGAGCGGACCGCAGTCAGTGCTGGGTGTAGCGATCAAGAACGGCGCGCAGTTGGCGTTGGAGCAGTTGGGCGGATCCCTGAAGGGGATGGGCTTCGAGGTGCAGTTGGTGCCGTTCGACGACCAGGCCACACCGGATACGGGCGTAGCCAATGCCAAGAACATCGTGGCCGACCCGGACATCCTGTGCGTGGTGGGACACCTGAACTCAGGCGTTGCGATTCCGAGTTCGGAAGAGTATCACACGGCACAGTTGGCCATGGTGAGTCCGGCCAACACGAACCCGAAGGTAACCGATCGTGGTTACGTCGAAGTGAACCGCATCGTCGGTCGTGACGACGTGCAGGGCGTGGTGGGCGAGCAGTTCGCACTCAACACCCTGAAGATCAAGACCGCCTACATCATACATGACAAGACGGCCTACGGCCAGGGCGTGGCGGAGTTCTTCCGCCAGGCCGCGGAGAAGGACGGCATCAAGGTGCTGGGCTTCGAGGGCACGGAAGAACAGGCGAACTTCGACAGCCTGATTACCCTGATCGGCCAATGCACCCGACCTGGTCTACTTTGGCGGTCTCTATCCGCAAGCCGGTATCTTCTTCAAGCAGTCACGAGACAAGGGTGTCAAGTCGGTGTTCATGGGACCTGACGGCATGGACAGTTCCGAACTGGTCAACCTGGGCGGCGAGTCGGTGGTGGGCATGTACTACAGCACCGTTGCCGGCCCGGCCAATGTCTATCCGGCCACGGCCAAGTTCATTGCCGACTACAAGGCCAAGTTTAGCGCCAACCCCGAACCCTTCAGCGCCCAGGCCTACGACTCGATGGGCATCTGCCTCAAGGGCATTGAGACAGCCGCGGCCACGGGCAAACCAACCCGCGCCAGTGTGACCGCCGCCGTGCGCGCCACGGCCGGTTTCAAGGGCATCACCGGCGACCTGAGCTTCAACAGCCTGGGCGACCTGGCTTCGGCCAAGTACTTCGTCATCCAGGTCAAGTCGTCCGATGCGGCCAAGTGGGGCGATAACGCCGTCGCACAGACGCTGGACATCGCACCGCCGGGTGCTGCACCCGCGGCGCCTAAGCTGAGCGGCATGGTCAAGGTTGCGACGCAGAGTCCGTTGAGCGGGCCGCAGTCAGTGCTGGGTGTGGCGATCAAGAACGGCGCGCAGTTGGCGCTGGAGCAGTTAGGCGGATCCCTGAAGGGGATGGGCTTCGAGGTGCAGTTGGTGCCCTTCGACGACCAGGCGACGCCAGACACGGGCGTTGCCAATGCCAAGAACATCGTGGCCGACCCTGACATCCTGTGCGTGGTGGGTCACCTGAACTCAGGCGTTGCCATTCCAAGTTCCGAGGAGTATCACACCGCACAGTTAGCGATGGTGAGTCCGGCCAACACGAACCCGAAGGTGACGGATCGTGGTTACGTCGAAGTGAACCGCATCGTCGGTCGTGACGACGTGCAGGGCGTGGTGGGCGAGCAGTTCGCACTCAACACCCTGAAGATCAAGACCGCCTACATCATACATGACAAGACGGCCTACGGCCAGGGCGTGGCGGAGTTCTTCCGCCAGGCCGCGGAGAAGGACGGCATCAAGGTGCTGGGCTTCGAGGGCACGGAAGAACAGGCGAACTTCGACAGCCTGATTACCCCGATCGTGGCCAATGCACCCGACCTGGTCTACTTTGGCGGTCTCTATCCGCAAGCCGGTATCTTCTTCAAGCAGTCACGGGACAAGGGCGTCAAGTCGGTGTTCATGGGACCTGACGGCATGGACAGTTCCGAACTGGTCAACCTGGGCGGCGAGTCGGTGGTGGGCATGTACTACAGCACCGTTGCCGGCCCGGCCAATGTCTACCCGGCCACGGCCAAGTTCATTGCCGACTACAAGGCCAAGTTTAGCGCCAACCCCGAACCCTTCAGCGCCCAGGCCTACGACTCGATGGGCATCTGCCTCAAGAGTATCGAAACCGCCGCGACTGCGGCTAAGGCCAAGCCCACCCGCGCCAATGTGACCGCGGCCGTGCGTGCGACCGCCGGTTTCAAGGGCATCACCGGCGACCTGAGCTTCAATAACCTGGGCGATCTGGCTTCGGCCAAGTACTTCGTCATCCAGGTCAAGTCGTCCGATGCGGCCAAGTGGGGCGATAACACCGTCGCACAGACGCTGGACATCGCACCGCCCGCCAAGTAAGTCTGACAGCCTGCGGGGCCGGGAGGCCGAGTTGCAAGTTTGTACGCAACCGGCAACCCGGCTTCCGCCCTATGACCATCGTGAGCCGACCGTTACGCTCGGATGGCGTTGCGCAAACGCTCGTCTAGGGCCTCTCGCCAGCATGCTGGCGAGAGGCTAACCACTCTTTCAGAAAAGGATGCGCCCATGCAACGATTGCTCCAAAACACGACGTTGCGCGAAATCCTGCGCCCCCTCGGCCAAATGCTGGTCTTCGTGCTCGGCACTAGCCTTGTCGTCTCTCTGTTTGTCGTGTCGGTCGCGTTTCTCCTCAGGGGAACGCGCCCTGACCAGGACATCCTGCAGCTCACTCTCTTGATTCTTCCCCAAGTCATCCTGGACGGCGTCGTGCTCGGCTTTGTGTACGCCACCATTGCCCTGGGTTACACGATGGTGTACGGTGTTCTCGAATTCATCAACTTTGCACACGGCGAAATTTTTATGTTCGGCGCCTTTGCAGGGGTGGAATTTTTATTGTTTCTCAAGGGCCGTGGCGCCTTACAGGGTGCTCCCGTGCTGACCAGCTACGCCTTTGTCATTGTGGCCATCGTGCTGGGCATGGTGATAGCCGGGCTGCTGGCGGTGAGTATCGAGCGTGTGGCCTACCGACCGCTGCGCAACGCCCCGCGCCTGGTGCCGCTCATTTCGGCCATCGGTGTCAGTTTCTTCCTGCAGGACGCCATGCGCTTCATCCAAAGCATCACCAGTGGTCAGTTCTATCGCTCGTTTCCCACCTTTGGCAATTTCGACACGCGTATCAAGCTGTTTTCGGTGCCCCTGGGTGAGCGCGCCATCATCATGGACGTGCAGATCAAATCGGTCATTGTGATCGTTGTGGCGCTGCTGATGCTGATTGGCCTCAATTACCTGGTCAACGCGACCAAGGTGGGCAAGGCCATCCGCGCGGTGGCGCAAGATCAGCGCACGGCCAGCCTGATGGGCATCAACGTCAACGCCATCATCGCCTTGACCTTTCTCATCGGCGGTGCGCTGGGCGGGGCCGCGGGCGTGCTCTTTGCTCTCAAGTTTACGCGTATTGATCCTTTCGTCGGCTTCTTCCCCGGTCTCAAGGCCTTCACGGCCGCAGTGCTCGGCGGCATCGGCAACATCACCGGCGCCATGCTCGGCGGTATCGTGCTCGGCATGCTCGAATCGGTCAGCGCTTCGTACCTTTCTATCTTCACCAAGGGCGCGTTTGGCGCTGAGTATAAAGACATTGTCGCCTTCGGCATTCTCATTATCATTCTCATCTTCCGGCCCTCCGGCCTCCTGGGTGAGCAAGTGGCGCAGAAGGCCTGAGCAAGGAGGAAATACGTATGACAAACGCACAGCAAACGTCACCGTCGCCCTTCGCCTTTCTGAGACGCGGTCCCGTGGCGTTGATCCTGACGGTCGTCTACATTGCCGTGGTCACATTCTTCCTCCTGCAAAACCCGCGTGCGCTCCTCTGGCGCCTGCTCTTCATGGCGTCTGTGATCTTCATCTTCTCCCTGCCCAACGGTCAGCGCACCAAGCTCACATTGGCGGGCGTTCTGCTCTTTCTGCTCGTACCCCTGGTGGGATCGGGTAACCCCTTCCTGCTTGAAATTGGCTTTCAGGTCTGCGTGTTTGCCGCCCTGGCCCTGGGCCTCAACATCGTGGTGGGCTTTGCCGGTCTGCTCGACCTGGGGTACGTCGCGTTCTATGCGGTCGGCGCCTATTCCTGGGCCATTTTCGGCTCGCAGCAGCTCTGGCACCTCCACGAGGTGGCCGGCACGGCCGCCACCCAGACCGGTTTTCCGCTGAACGGTAATCTGTTCTGGCTCTTTGTCTTCGGCGGCATTGGCCTGGCCGCCATAGCCGGCATCATGCTCGGTCTGCCGGTGCTGCGCCTGCGCGGCGATTACCTTGCCATCGTGACCCTCGGCTTCGGTGAAGTGATTCGCGTCCTGGCCAATAACCTGGACAAACCGATCAATCTGACCAATGGCCCGCAAGGCATCACCCCGGTGCAACGCCCACCGCTGCCCGAATTCTTCTTGAATGGCCCGATCAGCCACCTCCTGTCTGGTCTGGTGGGGCGCGAGGTGACACGCGGGGACATGTACAGCCTGTTCTTCTATTTCCTGGCCGTGGTCGTCCTGATCATCGTCATCATCGTGGCCCGTCGCCTGGAAGATTCTAAACTTGGCCGCGCGTGGACGGCCGTGCGTGAGGATGAAGTCGCTGCCATCGCCATGGGCATCCCGCTGACCCGCACCAAGCTGACCGCCTTCGCCACTGGCGCCGCGTTTGCCGGCGCCATGGGCGTGATCTACGCGGCCAATCGCACATTCGTCAGCCCGGAAACCTTCTCCCTGCTGCAATCCATCACCATCCTGGTCATGGTCATCCTGGGCGGCCTGGGCAGTATTCCGGGCGTGGTGCTCGGCGCGTCCCTGGTCGTGCTGCTCAACATTGATTTTCTACAGACGCTGTCCCTGGAACTAAGCCGTCTGCGCCAGGGCGCCGGCGTCATTCCGCTGATTGGCCTGCCCTGGGCGCAGTTGCCGAGTCAACTCGATCCGGCACGCTACCAGAAGCTGGTCTTTGGCATCATCCTCATCTTGATGATGATCTTCCGCCCCGCCGGCATCCTGCCATCGAAGCGCCGCAGCATGGAGCTGAAGGAGCATGGAGACGGCGACGCAGGCCCGGTGTTGGACCTGGATGAATCGGCCCCACTGGCAGACGCAGCCGCGTAAAGGAGGATGCAGGTGGCCTTACTGGAAGCTCAACACATCACCAAGCGCTTTGGTGGCCTCGTGGCCGTGGATGGCGTGGATTTCAAGATCGAACAGGGCGCGATTGCCAGTATCATTGGCCCCAACGGAGCCGGCAAAACAACCTTTTTCAACATCATGACCGGTATCTACAAACCGGACGAAGGCCAGTTCATCTTCGACGGTCATGCCCTCAGCGGCAAGCGCCCCGATCAGATTACAGAAATCGGCATCTGCCGCACGTTTCAGAACATCCGCCTCTTTCACAACATGACGGTGATCGAAAATCTGCTGGTTGGCATGCACACCCGCCTGCGCAGCACGGCCTTCGGCGCCGTTTTGCGCAGCGGCTCATTCAAGAAACAGGAAGCCGCCGCCACCGAGAAGGCGCGAGATCTCCTGGGCTTCGTAGGTCTCAAAGGCGTTGGCGATGAACTGGCCAAGAATCTACCCTATGGCGCCCAACGCCGCATCGAGATTGCCCGGGCCCTGGCCGCCGAGCCAAAGCTGATCCTGTTGGACGAACCAACGGCCGGCATGAACCCCAGTGAGTCAGAGGCGGCCATGGGCCTCTTTCGGCGCCTGCGCGATGAACTGGGCATCACCGTCCTCTTGATCGAGCATGATATGCGCGTCGTCATGGGCATTTCTGAATATATCACCGTGCTGCACTACGGACAGAAGATTGCCGAAGGCGACCCTGGCGCCGTGCGCAAGAACCCCCAGGTGATCGAAGCCTACCTGGGACGCCAGGCGCAGGAGGAATTGATGAACGCCGTGCGGCCTGGCACGCCTGCGCCCGCGGTCGGAGGTGCAGCATGAGCGATCCTATTCTGGTGTTGCAAGACCTGCACACCTACTACGGCCAGATTCATGCCCTCAAAGGCATCTCGATGACCGTCAACAAGGGTGAGATCGTCACCCTGATCGGCGCCAACGGCGCGGGTAAGACCACCACCCTGCGCGCCATCTCCGGCCTGGTGCGCCCGCGTCACGGCGATGTCAAGCTGAACGGGAGTTCCCTGGCCGCCGTGCCGCCGCACAAAATTGTGGCGACCGGTATCAGTCATGTGCCGGAGGGCCGCGGCATCTTCCCCAAGCTGACGGTCAGGGAAAACCTGGAGATGGGCGCCTTCCTGCTCAACGATCTCAAGGAGATCAAGCGCCGGCTGGATCACGTCTTCGTCAGCTTCCCGCGGCTGCGTGAGCGCATCAACCAGAAGGGCGGCACCCTTTCCGGCGGCGAACAGCAGATGTTGGCCATCGGCCGCGGCCTGATGGGCAATCCGCACATCCTGCTGCTGGACGAGCCTTCGATGGGGCTGGCTCCCATCCTGGTTGAGGAGATTTTCCGCATCATCGTGGAAATCAACGGTCTAGGTACCAGCATCTTGTTGGTGGAACAGAACGCACGCATGGCGCTTTCCATTGCGCATCGCGGGTACGTGATGGAAACGGGCCATATCGTGCTGGAAGGGGACGCCGATAAGCTGTTACACGACCCCCAGGTTGCCCAGGCTTACCTGGGCGGATGATCCATTGACCCGATAGCGGCGGGCGCATGCCCGTGCTCTGACCCTGTCGCCCCCGTGTCGAATATCTTGATCTGCTAAGAGGAGAAGATCGTATGCGTACAGTGAGTACAGTAAGAACGATTAGTCTGTTGGTTATCGTGATGTTGCTGGCGACCCTGTTGGCCGCCTGTAGCGGCGCTGCCACCCCCACCAAGGCGCCTGAGCCGACCAAACCCCCCGAACCGACCGCTGTCCCCGTGGAGCTGATGAAGGTATCAGCCGCGGACTGCGCCTATGGCGGCGCGTTCAAGAGCATCGAGGCGCTGGACGCCAACACCGTCAAGTTCACCCTGTGCGCGCCTGACGTGGCGTTCCCATCCAAGGTTGCCTTCAGCGCGTTTGCCATCCATTCTTCGGATTACCTGGAGAAGACCGGCGGCACCGGCGATCTGCTGGACAAGCCGGTTGGCACCGGCCCCTATATGCTGGACAAGTGGCAGAAGGGCGACAGCGTCATCATGAAGGCCAACCCCAACTACTGGGGCGACAAGGCGCAGTCACCGACGCTGGTGTTCCGCTGGCAGAAGGAAGCGGCCGCCCGTTTGCTGGAGCTGCAGTCCGGCACCACCGACGGCATTGACAACCCTGGCCCGGACGATTTCAAGGTAATCGAGGGCGACAGCGCACTCAAGCTGTACCCACGCGAAGCCTTGAACGTCTTCTATCTCGGTTTCAGCAACCTGGTCAAGCCGTTCGACAATGAAATGGTGCGCCAGGCTATCGCGATGGGCATTGACCGCCAGCGCATCGTGGACAACTTCTATCCGGTGGGATCGGTTGTCGCCAGCCACTTCACGCCGTGCGCCATCCCTGGTGGCTGCGATGGCGAGGAGTGGTACAAGTTCGATGCCGCCGCGGCCAAGAAGATGTTGGCCGATGCCGGCTTCCCCAACGGCTTCGAGACCGAACTGTCCTTCCGCGATGTCGTGCGCGGCTATCTGCCGCAGCCGGCCCTCGTGGCCCAGGACCTCCAGGCGCAGTTGAAGGCTAATCTCGGCGTCACGGTCAAGATCAACGTCATGGAGTCCGGCGCTTTCCTCGACACGGCCAAGACCGGAACCCTGCCGATGTATCTGCTGGGTTGGGGCGCTGACTACCCCGATCAGACCAACTTCCTGGACTATCACTTTGGCAAGGGCGCCAGCCAGCAGTTCGGCACTGGTTTCACCGATGTCCATGACGCCCTCAGCCGTGCGGCATCGCTGTCCGACCAGGCGGAGCGCAACAAGATCTACGCCGATGCCAATGGCCTGATCAAGAAGCACGTTCCCATGATCCCGGTCGCCCATGGCGGCTCGGGCACCGCGTTCCGCGCAGACGTGACCGGCGCCCATTCCAGCCCGCTGGGCAATGAGCACTTCGCCAGCATGAAGGCCGGCAGCCGTGAGCAGTTGGTGTGGATGCAGAACGCAGAACCGATCAGCCTCTACTGCGCCGATGAAGAAGATGGCGAGTCGCTGCGCGTGTGCGAGCAGATGACCGAATCGCTGTTGGCCTACAAGGTCGGCGGCACGGCCGTGGAGCCGTCGTTGGCCGAGAAGTACGAGGCCAACGCGGACCTGACCGAGTGGACCTTCCACCTGCGCCAGGGCGTCAAGTTCCATGACGGCAGCGCCTTCGACGCCAACGACGTGGTGGCGAGCTATGCCGTGCAGTGGGACGCCGCCAATCCGCTGCACAAGGGCCGCACCGGCACCTTCACCTACTTCAACGCCCTGTTCGGCGCCTTCCTCAACGCGCCGAAGTAAGCGTGAAGAGTACGCCGGGATCCGCAACAGGGCGGCGCCCGGTCTGAATGGAGAATGTTGTCTGTCATGTTGACCAGGCGCCCCCCTGCGGCGCCTGGTCAAATAGGGCGAACCCACCGTGTGGAGAGAAAGAGAGATAAAGAATGAATTCGCGCAAAATTGCTAGTCTGTCGCTTGTGGTCATCATCCTCGCAACCATGCTGGCAGCCTGCAGCAGCGCCGGAACTGCTGCCCCAACGGCTGCGCCGGAGACGAGGCCATTTGTCATTGCGAGCGACGCCTCCTTCCCGCCGATGGAGTACGTGGACGAGAGCAAGGCCATCGTCGGCTTCGATGTGGACATGATGAACGCCATTGCCGCGGCGATGGGGTTCAAGGTGGAGTATAAGAACACCGCGTGGGACGGCATCTTCGCCGGGCTGGAAGGGGCGGCGTATGACGCCATTCTGTCGGCCGTCACCATCACGGACGAGCGCAAGGAGAAGTACGACTTCAGCGATCCATACGTCAACGCCGGCCAGATCGTGGTCGTGCGCGCCGAGGAAACCGCCATCACCGGCGACAAGTCGTTGAGCGGCAAGGTGGTTGGCGCGCAGATTGGCACGACCGGCGCCTTTGCCGTGCAAAAGATCGCGGGCGCCACGCTCAAGGAGTACGACTCGATTGACCTGGCCCTGCTCGATCTGCTCAACAAGAACGTGGATGCCGTAGTGGTTGACACGCCGGTGGCGGCCAACTATGTCCTGGCGTCTGAAAACTTCAAGGGCAAGCTCAAGACCGTGGGCGCCTCGTTTACCGAGGAGTACTACGGCGTAGTGGCGCGCAAGGGTGACCCGACCGGCTTCCTGCCCAAGTTCAACGAGGGCTTGAAGAAGATCAAGGCCGATGGCACCTATGACAAAATCTATGCCAAGTGGATTGGCGCCAGCCCGGCGAAGTAGGATCTGCGCAGGCCGCCGAATGAATTCGGGCCGAAAGGGCGTGCCGCCGCAAGGTCGGCCTGCGCCGACCGGCATTGCGTCCACGCAGGTGGACGCCCGGCGGTACGCCCATCAGGCGCGATTTCAATCGCTCGCCTGCGCCGACCGGCATTGCGTCCACGCAGGTGGACGCCCGGCGGTACGCCCATCAGGCGCGATTTCAATCGCTCTGCTCTGTGATCTCTGTGGCCTGACAAATGTTGCCGTCAAGACCCCGTCTCAAGGTTGATCCATGTTTCGTTACATAACCCAACGCCTCGCGGCCTCTATTCCGGTCCTGGTCGGTATTCTCTTTGTCACCTTCACCCTGGCCCGTGTTTTGCCAGGCGACCCTTGCCGGGCCGCGTTGGGCGAGCGCGCCACCGACGAGCTGTGCGATGCCTACATCAAGCGCTTCGGCCTCGACCGGCCGATCATTTCGCAGTTTGGCATCTACATGAACGACATGGCGCATGGCAATTTTGGCCGCTCCTTCCGCTACGGCCGCCCGGTGCTGGATTTGATGATCGAACGTCTGCCGGTGACATTGGAATTGACCCTGGCCGCGTTGACCCTCTCCTCTGTCTTGGGTGTCCTGGCCGGCGTACTCTCCGCGTACCGGCGCAATTCGCCGATTGATGTGGGCACCATGCTCATGGCCAACGTGGGCGTTTCGATGCCGGTCTTCTGGTTGGGCTTGATGCTGGCCTATGTCTTTGCCTTACTGCTCAAAGATACTCCCTTCTGGCTGGCCCCATCCGGGCGCAATACGCCGGGCCTGACCATCCCTTCCCTGGTCGAAGCCTGGAATGTCTCGGCTACGCAAGGCACAGGCTATTCGATCCTGATGTTCTTATCCAATCTGCATCTCTTCAATGCATTCGTCACCGGCAACTGGGCATTTTTCTGGGACACGATCAAACATCTCATCTTGCCGGCCGCGGCGTTATGCACGATTCCCATGTCCATCATTGCGCGCATGACCCGCTCCAGTTTGTTGGAGGTTCTGGGCCAGGATTACATCCGCACGGCACGGGCCAAGGGCTTGCGCGATGTCGTCGTGGTCTACCGTCACGCCATGCGCAATGCCCTGCTGCCGGTTGTGACCGTCATCGGACTCTCGTTGGGTAGCCTGCTCGGCGGCGCCGTCTTGACGGAGACGATCTTCAATTTTGCCGGTATGGGGCGCCTGCTCTTCGACGCCATCCAGGCCCGTGATTACACCATCGTGCAATCGGTAACGCTGGTGGTGGCCGTTGTCTTTGTGGTGGTCAACCTGATTGTAGATTTGACCTACGCCTTCCTGGATCCCCGTATCCGCCTCAGTTAGACGAGAATGGCATGAGCATACCTACCGTCACCCAACAAATACTGGCTCGTCCACCCCGCAGCCCCTGGCAGGACGCTCTCTATACCCTCCTACGCACCAAGTCGGCCATCCTGGGCATGGTCATTTTGGGCGTCTTGATTCTGACGGCCATTTTTGCCCCGCTCATTGCGCCCTATGACCCTGACCAGGTTCTGATTGGCATCGAGAACATCAAGATGCGCTCGGGCCCGTGTATTCACCTCCTGGGATGTGCGCCCGAAACTCCGCAGCACATCCTGGGCGTGGATGGCAATGTGCGTGACCTGTTTAGCCGCATGGTCTTTGGCGCGCGTGTCTCGTTGCTGATCGGTCTGAGCACTGTCGGCTTCGCCATCATCATCGGCACCCTCCTGGGCGCCATCGCCGGCTATGCCGGGGGCTGGGCCGACAACCTCATCATGCGCTTGATGGACGTGCTGTTGGCGTTTCCGGCCCTGCTCCTGGCGATTGCCATCGTCACGGTGCTGGGTGAGGGGCTGACCAACGCGCTGCTTGCCATCGGCATCGTTTCCATTCCCACCTACGCGCGCGTCAGCCGGGCCAGTGTCCTGGCGATCAAGGAGCTTGATTTCGTCAACGCCACACGTTCCGTTGGCGCCACGCCCAACCGCATCCTGTTTCGCAGCATTCTGCCCCACGTCCTCACCCCGCTCATCGTCCAGGGCACCCTGGGCATTGCCACGGCCATCCTCGATGCCGCAGCGCTCTCGTTTCTCGGCTTGGGCGCGCAGCCGCCGATGGCGGAGTGGGGTTCGATGTTAGGCGCCGAACGCAACCAGGTCTTTACCTCGCCGCACCTGGTCTTCTTCCCCGGCCTGGCGATCATGCTGACCGTGCTCGGCTTCAACCTGCTCGGTGATGGCTTACGCGACGCGCTTGACCCGCGCCTGCACAAGGCGTAGACAATCATAAACAAGGAGTTACGAACTTCCATGCTGCAAGAACGTTTTGGTGATGTCACCTTCAAAGGCAAACCGCTGACCGTCTTCGGTGTGGCCCTGCTGCCCGGCGACATGGCCACCGAGGTGACTCTCAACGACAAGGGCTTCGACGGACGCAAGCCGCTGTTGGCCTCCACCGCAGGCAAAATCCGCCTGATCAACGTCGTGCCCTCCCTGAACACCGGCATCTGCGATGCGCAGACGCGGCGCTTCAACCAGGAAGCATCCACCTTCGGTGACAAGGTCGTGGTGGTCACGGTCAGCGTTGATTTGTCATTTGCACAGGTGGAATGGTGCGCCGCCAAAGGCGTGGATCGGGTGCTGATGTTCTCCGATCACTATGACATGGCCTTTGGCGACGCCTATGGCACGCACATCAAAGAGCTACGCATCGAGCAGCGCGCCATCTTCGTGGTAGATGAGGAGGATGTTGTGCGTTATGTCGAATACGTGCCGGAGATCTCCCAGCATCCCGCTTACGAGGCGGCGCTGGCGGCTGTGCGCGAGTTGATGTAGGAACGCCGTAGGGGCGTGGCCTTGGGGGTGTGGTCTTGTGCCCGCCCGCGGGAGCGCCGCTGCTGATTATTTGAGGAGGTATCTATGAGTGCAACCGCTCCCTCGTTGGGACCTGGCCCGCGTGCCGTTGATACACGGGGTCGCCTGGCGGGCATTGACCGCTGGTGGCTGCTGGTGCTGGCGGTACTGGCCCTGATCGTCTTCATGATCGTCTTCGTGGCCAAGCCCTACGCCGAAATCTGGAGTTTCATTCAAGACGGCATCGCCGTCACGCTGCGCATCTCGATTACATCCTTCTTCACAATTCTCGTCGTCGGCATGTTGGGCGGCCTGGGGCGCATCTCCGGCAATCGCATCGTGCGCGGCGTCTCCTCGTTGTATGTCGAAGTGGTGCGCGGCATCCCTCTCCTGGTGTGGTTGCTCTACATCTGGTTTGCCCTGCCGCAGGTGCTGCAGGTGCTGGGTAAAGCGTTGCAGCCGATCATTCCGGCCGCCGGCAATTTCATCAGCACCTTGCGCATAGACCCCTTCGTCGCGGCCGTGATTGGCTTCACCGTCTGCTATGGCGCCTACATGACCGAGATCTTCCGCGCCGGCATCGAGTCCATTTCCAAGGGGCAGATGGAAGCCGCACGCTCGTTAGGTATGAGCTACGCCCAGGCCATGCGCTACATTATCTTACCGCAGGCCATCCGTGTCATCCTGCCGCCGGTGGGCAACGAATTTGTGACGCTGCTCAAGGACTCGTCGCTGGTGTCGGTGTTGGCCGTCTCGGACCTGACCCGCCGCGGGCGCGAGTATGTCTCGCGCTCCTTCCTGAGCTTCGAGACCTTCACCATGATTGCGCTGATCTATCTGTTGATGACCTTGATCTTTACGCGCCTGGCGCGCTGGCTCGAGCAACGCTTGACCGTTGGGCACCGCTAATGGCATTTGCGCTGAGGAGTTGAACCATCATGAACGACACAATCATCGAAGTGCGTCATGCACAAAAATACTTTGGCCGGGTACACGCCCTGAACGACGTCAGCCTGACGGTGCGGCCGCGCGAGGTTGTCATCATCATCGGGCCAAGCGGGTCGGGCAAATCCACCCTGCTGCGCAGCATCAACCATCTGGAGACGCTGACCTCCGGTGAGATCTACATTGACAAGATGCTGGTGACCGATCCGAAGGTCAACATCAACACCGTCCGTGCGGAAGTCGGCATGGTGTTTCAGCAGTTCAACCTGTTCCCGCACATGACCGCGCTGGAGAACATCAGCCTGGCGCAGCGTGTGGTGCGCCAACGCTCCCAGGCCGAGGCAGAAAAGGTCGCGCGTGATCTGCTGGACAAAGTAGGCATTCCTGAGAAGGCCGACAGCTACCCCAGCCAACTTTCCGGCGGACAGCAGCAGCGCGTCGCCATTGCCCGTGCCCTCGCCATGAACCCCAAGATCATGCTGTTCGACGAGCCAACCTCCGCGCTCGACCCGGAGATGATCACCGAAGTCCTGGACGTGATGCAGGACCTGGCCCGTGATGGCATGACCATGCTCGTGGTATCGCATGAGATGGGCTTTGCCCGCGCCGCCGCCACGCGCATTCTCTTCATGGACGCCGGTCAACTGCTGGAAGACACCACGCCCGAATTACTCTACAGCAACCCACAGCACGAGCGCACCAAGCAGTTCCTGAGCAAAATTCTCCACTAACGCCCCCCCCCCCCTTGCGCAAGTCACGGCGTCGCGTGCCTCTGAGGTCGTCATCTTGCCGCGGCCCTGCGAGGGGGTGGCGGCGCCCTTCCCAACAAAAAGAGGGCTGGCAATCCGTTGCCAGCCCTCTTCTTGCTGATTGGCGGTATCGGTTCCGATGTTACCGCTGCGTCGCAGCCCGCAGGCGCCAGGTCAGGGCGGCGGCGAGCAAGATGGCCAGGGCCAATGCCAGGAAGGCGCTCCACGGCGCGGGCAGAGGGGTAGCCTGTGCATTGACCAGGGTCAGGGCGGTGGGCCCCTGTACCGTGACCGTCGCGGTATCGCTGGCCTCCACGCCTCCGACGCCCGCATTGCTGGCCGTCCAGGTGGCGCTGTTCACCGTAGTTGCGTTGATGGTCGCCGCCTCGGTAATGAACGCGCTGGCGCCGGGCGTCAGGCTGTAGGCGAAGTTGTTCAGCAGCGTGCCCAGGTGATCGTCCACCAGCGTATGCGTACCCAACGTCTCCGAACCGGTGTTGGTGACGGTGTAGCAGTAGACGACGGTAGTGCCCGCGGCGACAGTAACCTCGTTGGTGAGCGCGCACGCGTTGGGATCGAGGCCAACGGTTTTGTCCAGGCTGATGCTGGCGGAGGGCGAAACCACGTACTCGATGTACTGGCTGCTCACGCCGCTGATCTCCGTGGCAACCAGGACATTGGCGCGGCTGATCTCATGGACCCCGCTGGCATTGGAGGTCAGGATGTTGCCATTGCCCAGCTCATAGGCGCCGCGGTTGCCTGTCACGATGGTGTAGGTGGCGACAGCAGCGCCGGCGGCCGTGTATTCCTGCACGCCTGAGTTGGGTGTGCTGAAGTTGGCGATCAGGATGTTGCTGTTGGCCGCTTCGACCATTTGCTGCGCGAAGGCGATGGCCGTGATCAGATTGTCCAGGTACGCCCCGCTGGTGTCGTAGCGATGCACGTTGTCGCTCGTGGAGGCATCAACCAGGACGTCGCTGGTCCGGTGCAGGATGGCAAAGGGGCTGCTGAGACCGCCAGAGCCGGCCGCGATGAAGTTGCCCAGGTAGTTGCCGGAGGTATCGAATTCGGCGATGGCGTTGGCGTTGCCGCTGCTGCCCACGGTGACCAGCAGATTACCGTTGGGGCGCAGGGCCATGCCGCGGATATTGTCCAGGATGGCGGTGTTGACGCCCCCGGCCGGCGCAAACAGGCCGATGTAGTTGCCGTCGAAGTCGTACTGATAAACGCCATCGGTGATTTGATCGGCCACCAGGATGCTCTGACCGTCCGCGCTGAGCATGGCATGCTTGGGCGTGCTGAGATGGGCCGTGTCCGCGGGAATGAAGTCAGCATCCACCAGGTCGCCGTTGGCCGGGTCGAAGGCCATGACGCGCTTGTTGGTCGAATCAGGCGCCAGCAGGATGCCGGTCGAGCCAAGCAGTTGCAGGGCGCGGGCATGAGCGGCTTGATCGGGGACCGGTAGAGAACGCGGGGCCGGCGCACTCCAGCCGTTCATTTCAGCGTTGATCTCTGCCTCATCGCCAGGCGGCATGGCTGCGGCCAGGGTCGAGAAGGCGGTGAGGGATAGAATGAGCACAAGAGCCAGGGCGAGGGTGAGGGAACGGAACAACTTGGTGGACATTGCGAACGACCTCCTGATGTGATAGATGTGATAAAAAGTGCATCTCGATGATGACGCCGCTGACACGGGTATGATGGTTACCTGTGTCAGCGGCGCCGATCTTGAACGATGTCCCGATCTCCCCGGGATGCGGCCACCATGCGCCGCATCCCAGTAGAGGCCCACAGGGCTGCTTTAGCAGCCGATGATCGTTTCGATGTTGAACAGGCGGTCGCCGGCGCCTACATGGTAGGCTGTGTCGGTGTCCGCGCCGCCGTCCAGGCGGTCAACCGCGCCGTCGCCGCTGCAGCCGCCGCCCGCGTAGAGGGTATCGTTACCCGCATCGCCGGTGATGGAATCCGCGCCGCCCTGACCGTTCAGCACGTCGCTGCCGGCGCCGCCGCGTATGATGTCTGCGCCAGACCCGGTGATCACCGTGTCGTTGCCATCGCCTGCGTAGACCGTGAGCGCAATGGGGGCGGCGAGGCTTACCGCGCTGATGAATTCATTGCCCGCATAGGTGTGAATGTTGATGCCGGTCACATCGCCGGTGGCGTAGGTGAAGGAGGGGTTGCCCAGCTTCACACGCACACCGTCGGCAATTTCCGCGGTAGAGACCGTCAGAACAGTGACCCTGTCCGCGAGCGCAGCGCCGCCATGCACGAACACCGGGCTGGCCGGCAGGTGATAGATGCCGTAGAAGACTGCGGTAGAGGGCGATTCACGCAGCTGCGCCAGCAGATAGTAGTCGAACCCAGGATCGGTGGTCGGGAAGTTGATTCCGGCTCCAAGCGGGAAGTTGTTTCCGTCTCCAATCGGGAAGTTGAACACACCGCTGCTGGTTGCGGAGACGAAGTCCACAAAGCCCAGACCCATGTCACCCACGCTGACAGTCGTATCCACTGAGCGGAACACCTTGAGGCGGTAAGTTACGCCAGGCGTGAAGCCGCTGTAGTTTACCGAGGCGACCGTGAAGCCGTTGGCCGTGAAGAAGGTCAACACCGGGCTACCGGGCACACTAGTCGGCGTCGGGGTGCGCGTCGGCGTGGCCGTGGGCGGCACTGGGGTCGCGGTCGGCGTTGGGGTGGCCGTGGGCGGCCCGGGGTGTCGGTCGGCGTCGGCGTATCCGTCGCCGGAACCGGCGTGTCGGTCGGGGTGGCCGTGGGCGGCACCGGGGTCGCGGTCGGCGTCGCGGTTGGCCCTACCGGCGTGTCGGTCGGCGTAGCCGTCGGCGGCAGCGGGGTGTTGGTCGGCGTAGCCGTCGGCGGCAGCGGCGTGTCGGTCGGCGTAGCCGTCGGGGTGTTGGTCGGCGTGGCTGTCGGCGGCACCGGGGTCGCGGTCGGCGTCGCGGTTGGCCCTACCGGCGTGGCGGTCGGCGTAGCCGTGGGACCCACCGGGGTGGCTGTCGGCGTAGCCGTCGGGGTGTCGGTCGGCGTGGCTGTCGGCGTGGCCGTCGGGGTGTTGGTCGGCGTGGCTGTCGGCGTGGCCGTCGGGGTGTCGGTCGGCGTGGCCGTCGGGGTGTCGGTCGGCGTGGCCGTCGGGGTGTCGGTCGGCGTGGCTGTCGGGGTGTTGGTCGGCGTGGCTGTCGGCGTGGCCGTCGGGGTGGCCGTCGGCGTGGCCGTCGGCGTGGCTGTCGGGGTGTTGGTCGGCGTGGCTGTCGGCGTGGCCGTCGGGGTGTCGGTCGGCGTGGCGGTCGGGGTCGCTGTCGGCGTGGCCGTGGAGACAACGGTCAACTCGTCCGCACCGATGTCGGGCGTCGTGCCGTTACGGGCCTCGCCGTCGTAGTCTGTGGTGACGCTGCCAATCGGCGTGCCGGCATTGCTGGCGGGCGACGACGCGCTGAGAAGGTGCAGGTCCAGGCTGGAGAGGAAGAGCGGATCGCCGCTGACAGAATTGGCATCCTTGCCGGTGGCGATTTTCCAGGAGGCCAGGTCCGGTTGTTCGGTGGTGCCGTCGTGTCCAAAGACGTTGGCGGTGCCGCCCGTGTTGTAGATGTCGTTGTAGTCCGCGGTCAGCGCCGTCAACACGCCGCTGGAGAACTGGATGGCATAGTGTTTGCCTGTGCCATCCGTGCGCGCATTGACCAGGATGTTGTTCTTGAAGTTCGTGATACTGTTGATGCTGCGGCGATAGGCGGCCGAGTTGGAGGCGCCGCTGACCGAACCGCCCAGGTAGACCGAGTTGTGATAAATGTCGTACTTCTCGGTCGTGGCGGTGAGATCGTAGATGCCGTACAGCGTCGTCGGCGTGGTGGGCGACAGCGAGATGAAGTTGTTGGCGATCGTTCCGACCGACGCCAGGGCGCTGCTGATGTCGTAGAGGTAGATGCCGTACACCGTGATTCCGGACGTGGCCAGGTCGTGAATGTAGTTCCCGCTGAAGGTGAAGCCAATGATGGACGTGGCATGCGGATAGAAGCCGTACAC
This sequence comes from Candidatus Amarolinea dominans, assembly GCF_016704685.1. Lineage (NCBI taxonomy): Bacteria > Bacillati > Chloroflexota > Caldilineae > Caldilineales > Candidatus Amarolineaceae > Candidatus Amarolinea > Candidatus Amarolinea dominans. The sequence continues at coordinate 86,110 of NZ_JADIZS010000006.1, read as the reverse complement.
TGTGGTGGTCTGAGAGGTGACCTCAAAGATCTCGTTGCCGGTGCAGGCGTTGCCCGATGAGTTACCACCATCATTGATGCCGGCGGTCGAGAAATCGAAGATGCGATTGCCGGCCACGGTGTTGGCGGTGTTCTCCTTGCCGCTCGTCCCGAGGTTGTAGAAGATGTTGGCTGGCATAGTAGCGCCGCCGCGCAGGTCGTTGTTCTGCAGGAGGTTGCTGTTGTTGCCGGTGGCTGCCGTCGAGGTGGAGAAGAACACCACGCCGCTCGTGCTGCTGGTGACGACGCCCTGCACCACCGCGTTCTTGACCGTGTTGTTCGACGCGCCGTTGATGAAGCGAATGGTCGCGCCGCTGGTGCTGGTGTTTTCGATCGTCCAATCTTTGCCCGGAGGCGAATCCGCCGTGCTCAACCCGTCCAGGATCACGCCGTGGCGCCGTTCAGGTCGAAGATCGTCGTGGCGCTGGAGCCGCTGACCGTGGGCAAGACGCCGGGCGCGGGCTTGATCGTGATGGTGTTGACGGCGCTGCTGCCGGCGTTGGCGACGATCGTGATGGGGAACGTCTCGCTGGGATAGGTCGTGTCGCACAGCAGGTAGGTGGCCGGTCCGGTCAGGACGCCTGCGTTCAGCGCCGTGACGGCGGCGGTGATGGTGGCATACTCCGGCGTGGCACAGGTGGCGCCCACGTCGTAGGTGCCGCTGATGGATGCCAGGACGTTGTAGCTGTTGGGCACGGCGGGGGGCGTGATGACCGTGTTGACATCGGTGGCCACGACCCCGCTGGGATTGGAGCCGATGTTGGGAGTAGAGGCCGTGTCCTGGGCGATGACGTAGTAGTAGATGGTGTCGCCCGCGGCCACGCCACCCATATCGGCAGCGACGATGGTGAAGTCCCAGGCGCCGCTGGTGCCGCTGCCGCTGGTCAGAACGCCTTGCGAGGAGTACCACGTACCGCCCGCGCCCTTCTTGTAGTAGATGCGGGGCTGCAGCGCGCCAGAGGTGGGCACGCCCGTGACGTCGGTAATGGTCGCGGCCAGGATGCGGTCAGCCGTGGAGGCGGTGTTGCCCAGCGCGGTGTAGGCGATGGAGGGGGGAGAGATATCGCCCGCGGAGGTGAAATCGCCGGCGTCCGCGCCGATGTCGGTTGGGGTCAGGCTGGCGCGAGTCTGGCCGTCGTAGTCATCGGTGATCGAGGCGATCAGGAAGCCATTACCTTCGACGACCGTCGCCACCGAGGGGTTGATGTGCAGATCAGGCGCGGCGGCCGTGGGCGCCAGGTACTGCGGGTCGGACTCGAAGCTGTTGGCATCCTGCCCCACGGCAGCTTGCCAGGCGGCCAGGTTGGCCACGTCAAGGCTGTTGAAGTAGCCGAAGACGCCGCCGGCGCCATTGGCGAGATAGTCGTTGTTGTTGCTGGTGAGACCGGTGGGGTTGGGCGCGGTACCGCCGACGCGCACCGCGTAGTGCTTGCCGGTGGCGGCGCCGTTGCTGCGGCCGTTGTAGAAGATGTTGTCGCGGTAGTTGCGCGTGTTGGTGGTGATGGTGCTCTGGAAAGCGTAGGAGTTGGCCGTGCCGGCCGCCACGCCCGAGCCGCCGATGTAGACGCTGTTGTGGTAGAAGTTGTCGGTTCCGGCTACGACTTCCGCCATACCGTTGATCTGCGGGCTGTTGGCGGTCATATCGTTGCCCAGCGCGATCATGTTGTTCTGATAGGTCGTCGTACCGCCCTGCACGTTGACGCCGTTGACGGTGGCCGTGGCGCTGGAGCTTGGCGTGGACAGGTTGTAGATGAGAGTTGCGCTGCACGGTGTGCGCGGCGCTCGTCGGGGCCGTTGAACTGCAGACCGGTCACCCACACGGCCGCGGCGGCGTTGGTGTTGCTCAGCGAATGGACGGTGTTCTGCGCGACGTTGTGCGCCGAAGTCACGCTGGAGCCATCTACCCACAAACCGATGAGGAGGCGGTGGAGCCGGTACCGATGTTGCCCGCGGACAGCGTCAGATTGTTGACGGAGTTGCCGGTCATCGTGGTGATGCCCGACTGCGAACGGATGCCGATGATGACGGAGGAGGTCGAGCTGGCGCTGTTGCTGAGCGGCGCCGCGGCCGAGCCAACCGTGTTGTTCGACATCACGTTGGTGTAAGTTGCACCGGTGTAGGCGTGAATGCCGATCAGGTTGATGGCGCCTACGCCGCTGTTTGCGGCTGTGATGCCGCCCACGTTGTTGTTGGAGATGTTGACGCTGGCCGATGGGAAGAAGTAGATGCCGCGCACATCGAAGGCCGAAGCATTGTTGCTGCTGACCGCAATGGCGCCGGGTGTCGTCAGGCTGCCAATGGTGTTGCCGGTGACGTTACCGATGTTGACGAGGCCGCTGCTGACGCTGATGCCCACGAACGCGCCCGATGTGCCGGTGCCGCCCACGATGCCGCTCAAGCTGATGGCGGTGATGGTGTTGCCCTGTACGCTCGAAGCCGTGGTCGTGCCATGCGTCGAGAAATAGATGGGAATGAATTTCGAGCTACTTGAGAAACCAACGAAATCGTAGGTTCCCGTCCCGGCCGCGCTGGCATAGCCGATGGTGTTGCCGCTGATCGTGCAGTTGTTGATGTTGGAACTGGCAAGCTGGATGCCGGCGTGAGTGGAGGCGGTGGTCTGCGTGCGCGTGCCGGTCTGGTATAGCCGGTTGTTGCTGATGGTGCAGTCGGTGGTGCCGCTGCTCATGTAAAAGCCGGCGCTCTGCACCGCAGCTCCGAAGAAGTCGAAGATGTTGTTATTGGTGACGACGTTGCCGCTGTTGTAGGTGGCGGTTGAGGTGGTCGTGCCGTTGCTGAAGACGGCCTTGCTGGGCAGATTGGAGCCAACCGGGCCGATGTTATTATAGGAAATGGTGTTGTTGTCGTTACCGGTCGAGATGGCGCCGGCGCCGAAGTAGATCGTGCCGCCGTTCGTGCCGACCGCCATGGTGGCCGCGCCCTGAATGTTGGAATTGGTGACGGTGTTATTCGTGGCGTCGGCTTGGAATCGAATGGTGCTGGTGCCTGACGTGGCCGAAACAGTGGTGTTGGCAATGGTCAGCGTGTTGCCACCGCTGTTCAACCCGTCAATCGTGACGTAGTCTGCGCCGTTGAGGTCAATCAGCGGACTGGCGGCGACGATTGCACCGCTGATGGTGCGTGCGGCGCCGCCGGAGGGCTGGATCAACACCGAGGTGTAGGACGCCGATCCTGTCCCACTGGCGTTGAGCGATGCGGTTGCGGTCTCGGTGGTGTCGCCAATGACATCGAGCTGAATAGCGCCGGTCAGCACCCCTGCGTTGATGTCATCGAACGCCGCCTTGAGGGTGGCATAGTCGCCGCCGCCGCCGATCGTCTTGGGGACGGGGGGCGCGGCCGCCGGCACGGCAACGCCGGCCTGAGAGGGATTGAGGCTGTTGTGCGCCAGCGCCGGCGTGACCAGCACAGCCAGCAGGCTAAGCAGGAGAAGAATGGACAGGGCGTGCCCCAAAGGGCGAGATGGACGACGGGTTGACATGGAACAATCCTCCGATGCAGGGGGTACGATTTTTCTGACGAACAACGATGGCTTGGGTCTGTGGAGGACCCTGGGCGCCGGTTGGAATGGGCGCCGAACACAATCCAGGAAGCAGACCAGCGTTCAACTGGCGTTGAACCGCAGCAGGCAGGCGTAGAAGGCAGCAGCCGAATCAAAGAAGAAGGTGTATCCGGGAATCATGGCCAAGAAAATTAGGCGGTCTGCTTGAAGTAGGAAAATTGTACCAGAACCTGACCCAATTGGCAAAACGGCTCATGAGAGGGGTGGGCGTCGTCTCCTTCGACTGAACCGCGTTTCGGCCACGAATTGCACGAATTGACACGAAAAGATCCTGAAATTCGTGCTAATTCGTGTAATTCGTGGCTGCTGTTTGCCGTATTGCCCAAGCCGTAGGTCACGTCTCCGGCGTGACGACGCCCTCTGCCACAGAGCTTATTTCCCTCGTCCAGCGTCGTCCGGCCAGGAGGCCGGACCTACAGGAACGCCTCTCGCTCCGTTTCGGCGGAGCCATAGCCGACCTGCGTTGCACGGGGGGCCGGTCGGATCAGGGAATGCGCAGTTTCTGGCCGGGGCGAATGATGCGCGGGTTCTTGATGATATCCTTGTTGGCCTCGAAAATCTCAGGCCAGCGGTTGCCGTTGCCATAGAAGTGCGCCGCGATCTTGTACAGGCTGTCGCCAGCGACCACGACGTGCGTCCGCTCGCTGCCGCCGAGGACACCGCGTGTGCCCACCGGTTGGGACCCACGCCCCAACGCGTCGCGGGCCTGGGCAGCCGCCTCGGCCTTGGCCTGCATCTCTGCTTCAGCCTTCGCCTTGGCCTCTGCTTCCGCTTTTGCTGCTGCCTCTGCCGCAGCCTGCACACGGGCTTCGGTGGTGATTTCCTGGCCCAGGCGGATTTCCCGCCTCACATTGGCCCCGCCGCCTGTGCCCGGTGGCGGCCTCGGCTTCCTGCTGCACGCGGGCTGCGATCTGGGCCTCCATGTGGGCCTTCGCAGCCGCGGCCGCCTTGGCCGCAGCCGCCGCCTGAGCCTTGGCCTCCCCTTCCGCAGTCGCTTCTTCGTGCCGGCGTGCTTCCATCTCAGCTGCGCCGCGCGGCGGCCGCCTTTTCCGCCGTGGCGCCCGCGGACTTGGCGTCCTGCAGCGCCTTTTCGGCCACCGCCAGCGCCTCGTCGTCCAACTTGGACTGCTGCACCATGCCCCACAGTTGGGTAATCATCAGTGGCCCCGCCATGCGAACTGAGTCCGCCGCTCTGCTGGCCGAAGACGCCAATCCTGCGCTGATCTCGGTGCCATCGCCCTTTGGCCCAGCTCCACGTTCAGGGCTGTCTTGGTGCCCATGACCACCTTGAACGTGTCGGCCCTTGCTGACGCTGACATGCCAACCCTTGTCCGTGCGCTGGCTCTTCACCTCGAAGCCCTTGGCTTGAAAATGGCTGGCGACCGCCTGGTTTCTGGCGCCAGGGGCGTCATCTGACGGGAACTGTCTTCTGCGATTGAAAAACTCCCATAGTATTCTTTTCTCCTGGTCATTGACCGATATACTGTGCCACTCAGATGCACGACTACTGACGAAGATCGGATGAGGCCGGCGCGCGATGGTTTGAGGAAGTAGCTGACCTGCGGGGCATCCGGTACACCCCAGTGGGCGTACAGCATCATCATACGCCGGTCGTTTGGATTTGTCAAAGTGATTGGATTCATTCCGTAACCGGGTGTTCTTTACGGTTGGGCCGTTCGTGGGTATAATGAATAGTAGATCATCGAAATCGTACACGGATCGAAAGGAGCGACGAAAGAGCGATGGATCCACTGCAGCATTGCCCAGCGGGCACAGCGCAGCGTGTTCACCTGCATGGGCGTCACCGCCCAGGACCGCGTGTTCATTCTCACCGATCGCCTTTGCGCCGCCATCGCTGAAGCGCTGGCCGCAGCAGCGCTTCGGCCGGTGCGGTTGTGCGCATCGTGCAGTTGGAAGACTACGCCCTGCGGCCCATTGTGGCCGTGCCGGTGGCCCTGCATCAAGATCTGGTGACCTTTGCGCCCAGCGTGACCTTCTATGCAGCCACCGGCCAGAAGGCGAGATCACCTTCCGCATCGGCCTGCGCGCTTCCCTGGTACACGACCTGCACGTGCGCCAAGCCCATAGGATCGGCATCACCGAGCAGCTCATGACCCAGGGTATGACCGCGGACTACCATCAGATTGCCCGCCTGACCGAGCAGGTCTACGACCTGGCACGCCAGGCCCATGAGATTCACGTCACCTCGCCGGCCGGCACCGACCTGACCGCGCGTTTCGATCCGGCGCTGCGTTGGGTGCCCTGCACGGGAATCTATCATCGGGCGGGACAATGGGGCAATCTACCCGAAGGGGAAACCTTCACCTGCCCGGCGACAGCCGAGGGCGTGGTGGCGGCCAGCGTTTTGGGCGATTACTTCAGCGAGAAATACGGCGTGCTGCCGACGCCGATCTTCTTTCACATCAGCGCCGGCGAGATCAGCTGCGGACAGGCGCCAACCAGGCGCTGGTGGATGAAGTCACCGCCTATCTCTCTTCGGCCGAAAACGGACGGCGCATGGGCGAATGTGCCATCGGCACCAACATCGGCCTCAACGGGTTGACCGGCAATCTGCTGCAGGACGAAAAGCTGCCGGGCATTCACGTCGCATTTGTGATTCGTATCCGCACGAAACCGGCGCGACCTGGTCGGCCAGCATTCATGTGGATGTCATCCCCACGTCGTGTACCATCGAACTGGATGGGCGCACGATCATGGTAGATGGGAAGTTTACACTGTAAATCTCACCAGCGCAACTGGTGAGAACGAAATGCACAAGAAAGTGACGAAGGAAATCACGTATGTTTCGACATGTGGCTCTTTTCAAATTCAAGTCGCACGCACCGGAGTTCGCGTGCTGGGCAGTTGGTGGCTGATTTGGCCGCCGCCCAAAACCAAGTGCCTGAGATTGTCAACTGGTCCACAGGCTGCAATGAACTGAACATTGACCTGGCCTACGACATGGCCGTGGTCGGCGACTTTGCCGACAAGGACGCGCTCCTGCGCTACTTCAAACATCCCGCGGTACAAGCGCTGCTCCAGAGGATCGAAGAGCTGTGCGCCAGCCGCGTTTCGGTGGACTACAGCGCCCCCTGACCCCGATCATGACGATTCCTGCCGTGGATTGGCTGGCCCGCCGGGCCAGCCTGACGCCTGACCGTGTGGCCCTGGTTGATACCCTGCACCAGGAACGCCCCATCATCACCTATCGCGCCTGGAACGCGCAGGCCAATCGCACCGCGGCCTTCTTGCATGAGTCGCTGGGCGTGCGGCCGGGTGATCGTGTGGCGATGCTGGCCTTGAACTGCGTGGAGTACCTGGACCTCTGGTTTGCCCTGGGCAAGCTGGGCGCGGTGCTGCAAAATCTCAACTGGCGCCTGACCGCAGCCGAGCTGCAAGGGATTGTCCAGGACGCCGCGCCGGCGGTGTTCATCTACGGCCCGGAGTTCCGCGACGTGGTCGCCGACCTGCGCGGTCTGGCGCCCAGCGTGCGCCATTGGGTGGCCCTGGGACAGCCCGACCGGCCAGGCGATCAGTCCTTCAGCCAGCGCGAGGTGTGCAGCGGCGCCAATCTCCCCGAAGCCGGTTTTGACTGGGAACAGCCCTGGGTCATCTGCTACACGGGCGGCACCACGGGCCTGCCCAAAGGTGCCATCTTGACCCATCGCGCGATCACCGCCAACGCCGTCAACACGGTGGTTAGTTGGGGGCTGACGGCCGACGATGTTGCCATCCTGAACGCGCCGCTCTTTCACACCGGCGGGCTGAATGTCTTCACCGCACCGCTGGTGTACATCGGCGGTGCGTCCATCGTCTGCCAGGGCTTCGACGCCGGTCAGGTGTTCGACCTGGTGGCCGAGGGCGCGGGCGGAGTTGCGGCCACCCTGTTTTTCGGCGTGCCCACGATGTTCAACGCCCTGCAGCAGCATCCGCGGTGGCCCACCGCCGATTTTAGCCGTCTCAAGTTGGTCATCAGCGGAGGCGCGCCCTGCCCCCTACCCGTGTTCGAGCGCTTTTGGGCCAAAGGGGTGGATTTCAAGTCCGGCTACGGCCTGACCGAGGCTGGCCCGAACACCTTCTGGCTGCCCGGGGCGGATGTGCGGCGCAAGCCCGGCGCGGTGGGTTTTCCGCTCTTTCATGTGCAGGTCAAGCTGATCCGGCCGGACGGTCAGCCCTGCGCGGCCGGGGAGCCAGGCGAGCTGCTCATCCGCGGGCCGCACGTCTGCGCCGGTTACTGGAACAATCCGGCTGCCAGCGCGGCGGCCATAGATGTGGACGGCTGGCTGCACACCGGTGATCTGGCAATCTGTGATGAAGAAGGCTACTACACGATCGCCGGCCGCAGCAAGGATTTGATCATCTCCGGCGGTGAAAACATCTATCCGGCCGAGATCGAAAGCGTGGCCTGCGGACATCCGGCCGTGGCCGCAGCCGCGCTCATCGGCGTGCCCGACCCGCACTGGGGTGAAGTGGGGCGTCTGATCGTCGTCCTGCGCGATCAGCCTGGCGGCAATGACGCCAGCAGGGCAGGCGGGGATAGTGAGGAATTTATGACCTATCTGCGCGGCCGTCTTGCGCGCTACAAAGTGCCCAAATCGGTGGTGGTGGCGCCCCAACTGCCGCTGACCGGCGCGGGCAAAGTCAACAAACAGGCGCTGCTGGCGTTGTACGGTCGCGACTGACCCCCGCGGTCGCCGGCCCCCGAACGCACGTCAACGAATGGCAGCGTCATCGGAGCATGTTTATGTTCAAGCGTTTGCTGCTCGCCTTCGACGGCTCGACCCACAGCCGCGAAGCCCTGAGCTACGCCATCGGCATGGCAGAAGCACTCCACGCGGAGCTTTACATTCTGCATGCGTATGCCCCCATTACCAGTTCATCCCCGTTGGACGATGCGGATGAGTTTCTCGACCTGGAACAGGCCGAGGCCATGCGCATCATGTCCCCCGCGATCATCAATGCGCAGCGCACCGGCGTTGTCGTACACCCCGCCATTGTCGAAGGCCCGGCCGCTGCAGCCATCGTGCGCGTGGCCGCCGAACAAGGCTGCGATCTCATCATCATGGGCCGCCGCGGCCTCTCCCCCATGGAGCAGGTTCTGCTGGGAAGCGTCAGCGACAACGTGCTGCATCTGACCGATGTACCGATCCTGATCACCCACGCCACAGCCGAAGAACAAGTCCGCATCTGAGAATGCAGGCCCCAATGCAAGGGGTTGAGGCGAGGCTCGTCCCCCCTTCTCCTCTCCGCCACGCGGAGAGGAGAAGGGGCCGGGGGTTGAGGTGAGGCTCGTCCCCCCTTCTCCTCTCCACCACGCGGAGAGGAGAAGGGGCCGGGGGTTGAGGTGAGGCTCGTCCCCCCTTCTCCTCTCCGCCACGCGGAGAGGAGAAGGGGCCGGGGGTTGAGGTGAGGCTCTTAATCTGCATGAGGAAACTATGTCACAAATCGCTGCAAACGAAATCACCTTGCACTACGAGAGCGCCGGGCAGGGGCAGCCGCTCCTCTTCATCACCGGCGTGGGTTATGGCGCCTGGTTCTGGCACAAACTGACGCCCGACCTTAGTCGTCATTACCGCGTCATCACCTTTGACAACCGCGGCGTCGGCCAGAGCAGCCGCGTGGACGGCCCCTATTCCACCGCGCTGCTGGCGGCCGACGCGGCCGGCCTGCTCGACGCGCTGGGCATCGAGTCGGCCTACGTGGTTGGTCATTCGCTGGGCGGTTTCATCGCGCAGGAACTGGCCCTGGCGCGGCCGGCCCTGGTCAGCAAACTGGTGCTGGCGGCCACCACCAGCGGCGGCCCCAACGTCGTGCCCATCACCCCGGAGGCGCTCGATGTGCTGCTCAATCGCAGCGGCGACCCGCTGGAGCTGATCCGCCGCGGCATCGCCGTCGCCTGTGCGCCGGGCTTTGCCGGGACCCATCCGGACGTCGTCGCCGAACTGCTGGCGTATCGCCTCAGCGGCCCGATTGCCCCTGCGCACTACCAGGCGCAGGTCATGGCCGGCGCTCAGCACAACGCAGAAGCGCGCCTGGGACAAATCACCTGTCCGGTCAACGTGCTCTTTGGCGAACACGACCGGGTGGCGCCGCCCGCCAACGCCGCGCTGCTGGCCGGTCTCCTGCCGCAGGCCAGTGTGACTATCATTCCCCACACCGGCCACATCTTCCCCATCGAAGACCCGGCCGCGACCGTGCAGGCGCTGCTCGATTTTCTTTTGTAGTCCAGTTTTGAGGAGTTGACCCATGCCCTACGCGCAAATCTTGTCTACCGGACGTTATGTGCCGGAACGTGTCGTCACCAATGCCGATGTCAGCGCCATCCTGGGTCAGGATGTCGGCCCCTGGCTGATCGAGAAGGTTGGGATCGAAGAACGCCATGTCATGGCGCCGGAGCAGGTCACGTCGGACCTGGTGGTGGCCGCGGCACAGCAGGCGCTGGAGCGCGCCGGCCTGGCCGCCGCGGACCTCGATCTCATCATCGTCGCCACCGACACGCCCGACTATTTGAGTCCGGCCACGGCCTCGGTGGTGCAAGGCAAACTCAACGCGACCAACGCCGGCGCCTTTGACGTCAACTGTGCGTGCGCGGCCTGGGTCACGGCGCTCGACATCGGAAGCCGCTACATCGCCACGGACACGAACTATCGCCACATCCTGGTGGTCGGCGCCTATGGCATGACCCGTTTCCTCGACTGGCACGACAAGCAGACCGGCACCCTCTTCGCCGACGGCGCGGGCGCGGTCATCCTGGGGGCGGGGGAGCAGCCCGGTTTCCTGGGCGGCAAGCTGCTGGCGATGGGTGAATTTCACGATGCCCTGGGCGTCTACACCGGCGGCACCTTCCGCCCGGCCACGCCTGAGGTGGTCAACGCGCAGGGCAAGCCGCGGGTGCAGTTCGTGCGTAAGTTTCCGGCCACCTTCAACAGCGAACGTTGGCCGCCGCTGATTAGGCAGGTGGTGGCACGCGCCGGGCTGACCGTGGACGAGGTCAACTGGTTCTTCTTCACGCAGCTCAACGTCAACACCATCAAGACCGTCATGGCGAACCTGGGACAGCCCTTGAGCAAGACCCATTGGATCATGGACAAGTGGGGCTACACCGGCTCGGCCTGCATTCCCATGGCCCTGGATGATGCGGTGGAGCGCGGCAAAGGCCCACACGCCGGCGACCACGTCATCTTCTGCGCCACCGGCGGCGGCATGGCAATCGGCTGTGTGCTCTTCCGGTGGACGGTTTAGGCCACAGCCATTTTCAGCCAACCTTGTTCTCGTAGGCGATCCAGGGCCAGTGTGATCTGTGCAGAAGAAAACTGCTGCTTGCGTGCATTCCACGTATGAACTGCACGCGTAATCTGCTCTCGATCCGTTATGCCTTCGTGCGTTACGACCCAATGAACCGTCGCGAGCAGCTCCAGCCTGCCCCCGGTTATCAACATGCGTGATGTGGTAGATGGTCGGGCGGGCCGGAATGACATTCATTCAATCTCCTGCGTCACCCTGTGGGCGAACCGGTTTTGGCTGGTGCAGTCAGGTCGCCATCTCCCAGCTGCGCATTCAGCATTCAGCCCCTACCTTTTGCACGCTGCGTTTTCGGAGAAAACGCATTGCACTTTCTGCGTTTTCGGAGAAAACGCATTGCACTATTCCGCATGTCCTCCGCTCGGCCCCGGCTGCGCCAGCACGCGCACGATCGGGCGCAGGTTCATCCACCACTGCTCCTTGGGGCGCTGGAACGGTTCGTCGGCCATGCGCGGCAGGTCAATCAGATCGTGGAAGCGCACTTGACCCGCCTCCAGGCCGATGAAGGCTGCGCCCGGCTCCGGCTTCTGCGCCTCCGCGATCAGCCACTCGATGCAGCGCGCGGCCAGGCGCATGGACTGAATGCGGTCGAAAGGCGTCGGACTGCCGCCCTGCTGCAAATGGCCCAGGATAGCCTGACGTACATCGTACAGCCCCTTGCCCTCCGCCTCCAGCAGCGCAGCCATAACGCCGGTCGTGTACACCGGGTGCGCCATTTCATTGCGGATGAGCAAGCCCAGGCGCTTACCGTGCTCGAAACCGTTGCGCAGATTCGCCAGGTCATTCTCCAGGTCGCGCAAGGTCACGCCTTCTTCGTGCAGATAGACCCGCTCCGCGCCGGTGGCCAGGCCGCCGAGCAGGGCCAGGTAGCCGCAGTAGCGTCCCATCACCTCCACGATGAAACAGCGCCGGTAGGCCACGGCCGTTTGCTTGATCTTGTCCACCGCCTCGACGATGTTGTTCAAGGCCGTGTCCGCGCCGATGCTCAGCTCCGAGCCGGGCAGGTCGTTGTCAATGCTGGCCGGCAGGCAGATGATCGGAAGGTTGAACGCGGGATAGTTCTTGCGCTCGCTCACCAGCTTGAAAGCCGCCTGATAGCCTGACCAGCCGCCCACCATCAGCAGGCCGTCGAGTTTTTGCTCCTCGATCGTGCGCGCAAGCGCGTACAGATCGCGGCCGGACGGCACCTTGCGGTTCGTGCCCAGCTCCGCGCCGCCCAGCGAGGCCCAGCCGTTGGCGCTCATCCAATTCATTTCGCGCACCTTGCCGGCAATCAACCCCTCGAAGCCCTGCTCCACGCCGAGCATGATGTGCCCTTGATCCAGGCCCAGACGCAGGGCCGCGCGGATGGTGGTGTTCATGCCGGGCGCCGGGCCGCCGCCGTGCAGCATGGCCAGGCGCAGACGGCGTTGCTCTGGTTGTGGCTCGTGCGGCAAGGCGCGCACCATCGTGCGCAGGATGCGGAACGAATCCTTGAAGCTGCCGCCGCGCAGATCCATCGCCCGGCCAAAGTCCTTGTCGCCAATGGCCTCGGCCACGGCCTGCGTCTGCTTGACACAGTGCATCAGCGGCGCCTTGTTGATGCGATTGCCGCGGATGCCGATCACCTGCGGCTCGCTCTCTGGCGTCATCGCCAGCAGTTCATCCACGGCCGCAAACCCGGTCAGCGTCGCCAGGTTGCGATCGAACGCGGTGGGCGAGCCACCGCGCTGCACATGTCCCAGGATCGTCACGCGCGCATCTTCGCCCAGACGCTGTTCCAACACCTGCTGGACGTAGTCCACGCTGATCGGTTTGCCGTTGCGATCCTGCGCGCCTTCGGCCACGATGACGATGCTGTCACGGCGTCCGGCCGCGCGGCCAGCCTTCATCAGGCTGCACATGCTGTCTTCCCAATTGTCCACGTCTGGCGGGCTTTCGGGAATCAGCACAAAATCGGCGCCAGCGGCAATGGCGCCCATCAACGCCAGGTAGCCACAGTGGCGCCCCATCACCTCGACCACGAAGGTGCGCTGATGGCTGGCGGCCGTGCTGGCAATCGCGTCCACGGCATCGGTGATGCGCCGCAGCGCCGTGTCCGCGCCAATGGTCATGTCGGTGCCGTACATGTCATTGTCAATCGAGCCGACCAGGCCCACGATCGCCAGGTGCTTGTGCCGTTCGGCCCTCTCCGGGCTGATCTCGTCCGTCTTGACCAACTCGGCCAGCAGTTCCAGCCATTCCCCGCGGAACTGATTGGCGCCGGTCAGGCTGCCGTCGCCGCCGATAACCACCAGGGCGTCAATGCCGAAGCGCACCAGGTTGCGGGCCGCCTGGCGCCGTCCCTCGCGCGTGCGAAACGCGGGGCAGCGCGCCGTGCCGATGATCGTGCCGCCTTTTTGCAGGATGCCGCCCACCGATTCCCACGTCAGCGGGCGGATGCGGTCGCCGCCATCCACCATGCCCTGGTAGCCTTCGTAGATCGCGTACACCTCCGCACCCCGCTCCAGAGCTGCGCGCGTCACCGCGCGGACCGCGGCGTTCATTCCGGGCGCATCGCCGCCGCTGGTCAAAATCCCAACACGTCTGACATTTGTTGACATACGACAAATTCTCCTTCATCCCGGGGCGTCAGGCTTCGGGCGCTGCCTGTGCGGGCCAGCGGGCGCCCATGGGCATTACTTTGGCTTCTTCTCTTCAAGTATACCACAGGCGCCCAGGGAATCCGGCTCTGCCTGCACAGATTCAGGGTTCCACATCAAGACGTTGTGGTTTCAAACGACAATCATCATCGGTCGGGACGATGTGCTTGATCACGATTTCATTTTTTCCGACAACAACGTGATCAATTAACAACCGAATCACTTCCTGTTGTAAATCCGGGCTGGGATTTGCAAGGTTTTCCTGGATACGCTGGCAATATTGCTGGAAATCTTCGATCAATTCCTGCTTGATTTGTTCGGACTTGGCCTCTTGCTCGATTTGCAGAAGGCGCGTTTGAATGTTTTTTGCTCCTCATCCAGACGTTGTTTGCGCACCAGGTAGGATGGCTTTTCGATCTGCTCATCTTGGTACAAATCCAGCAGACGTTCTTGCTGACGGTCGAGCGATCGCAAGCGATTTTCCAACCGCTCTTTCTCACCTTGCTCGATGTTGGCAGCTTCATCGCAGCCCCACGCTTGGGAAATCAGTTTGGGATTTTTCAAAAGCTCCACCACTGCGTTCCAAACCAGGGTTTCAACGGTGTTGCCGTCAATGCGGCAGGTATGCTCAGGCGTATCGGGGGCACGGTGAACACCGCCATAGCCACAGCTGTAGGAAAAATAGCCATTCCCAGCGCGGGCGGTGAGTGTATGGCCACAAGTGGCGCAAATCAACAAGCCGCGCAGGAGATAGCGGTGGTTGCGATTGTTGCGCATTGAGAATCGCTGGTTCGTTTTCAGTCGTTCTTGTGCCATGCGCCAGATATCCTTGTCCAAAATGCTGGGGACGGGAATGGCAATCCATTCTTCTGTGGGGCGAAGCATACTCACCGGGCAAAGACGCTTGCCATGCCCAATTTTACGCAATCGCCCCACCTCATGATACACCTTTTCGGTGCGATTGTAGTAAGCCAATCCGGTATATTGGGTTTGTCGCAGGATGTTTCCAATCAGGCTACTGCGCCAGCACTTCCCGCGACGCGGTTGGAGGCCGTCTCGATTCAAGCGATCTGTGATTTCTTGAATAGTCATCGGCTCGGATTGGGTATACCAGGCGTAAATTTGACGCACGACCCTGGCTTCTTCGGCATTGATTTCCCAACGCCCGCCTTCCCTCCCTGTTTTGGGCACGTAATCATACCCATATGGGGTCTTTGGGTTGACCATTGCTCCCTGACGTGCGCAATGCAGACGCCCTCGCCGCATCCGTTCGGCAATCACAGCCCGTTCATACTCGGCAAACAACCCTTGAATGCCGAACAACAGTTGGCTCTGCGGGCTATCACTCACCGGAGGCTGGTTCACAAACAACATTTGTATCCCGGCTTGCCGAAATTCTTCCAGCAGAAGCACCTGCAACATGTACACCCTTGCCAACCGATCTGGACTCAGGCAGATCACCACCTGGTAACAGCCTTCACCTTCTCGGTCTCGTAACCGATCCAGCGCCGGACGATCCAATTTCGCCCCGCTCACCGCCTCGTCCAGAAAATACAAGTCCTTTCGCAAGGCGTACCCCTCGTGGGTGGCATATTCTTCAATCGCCGCCACCTGGCTGGCTATCGTGGCCTCCTCTTCCTGGCGTTGCGTCGAAACACGGGCATACAACGCAGCTGTCTGTTTCATTACGAACCTCCTTCGGCTCTGTTTCTTGACTCAATTTCTGATAAGCGGCTTTCAGTCTGTGCATGGCATCTCGATGGGCTTGGCGTTCCATCCGTACTCGCCATTCTGTTTTTGCTTTCATTGGCTGCCTCCTGAATTTCGCCTCATGACTTTATTCAGGATAGCACATTTCAGCCACCGTAACTTCAGCGTTCTCGCTTGCGCCCGAAACAGATAGGAAGTTCTATTCGATTGTCAAAGTGCAAGTCCCTTCTCTTCACCACCTTCTTGTCGTTTGTAACCATAACGCCAAGACGCCAGGGCGCAAAGACGCAAAGGATATTCGGGAGAGCGCTGCTCATTCACGGGTGGTTCAGCCCGTGAATTCGTTCTGCCACGAATTTTACGCCTCGAGCGGTCACACCCAACACCAACCTGCTTCAGCAGGTTTCGGTGTATCAGACCGTGAATTCATTCACGGGTCGGGCGATTGCGACTTGCCCGGCGATGTGTGGTGGAGCCAGCCTGCGCAAGGGCTGCGGCGTTTCCTTTTTGTCAATCTTCCAGGCGCGTAATCTGCGCGCCCAGGCTGCGCAGTTTTTCTTCCACGCGTTCGTAGCCGCGATCAATCTGACCGATGTTGGCAATGGTGCTCTCGCCATCCGCGGCCAGGGCGGCAATCAGCAGCGCCATGCCGGCGCGAATGTCCGGCGAGCTAAGCTCCTGTCCGTGCAGGGTGGATGGCCCCACGACCACGCAGCGATGCGGATCGCACAGGATGATCTGCGCGCCCATGCTGATCAGCTTGTCCACGAAATAGAGCCGGCTCTCGAACATCTTCTCGTGAATCAACACCGTGCCCCGCGCCTGCGTCGCCACTACGATGGCAATGCTCATCAGGTCGGCCGGGAAGGCGGGCCAGGGGGCGTCGTCAATCTTGGGCACCGCGCCGCCCACATCCATGCGCACCGCTAAGTCCTGCTGATCTTCCACGATGAGATCGAAACCGCCGGCCGTCGTTTCCTGGCGCATGCGCACCCCCAGGCGGTCGCCGAAAATCAGACGAATCATGCGCAGTTGCTCAGCCGGAATGTCGCGGATGCGAATTTCGCCGCTGGTCACCGCGCCCAGGCCGATGTAGGAGCCGATTTCGGTCGTGTCCGGCGAGACTCTGAACTCCGCGCCATGCAAACGGCGCGCCCCTTCGATGACCAGCGTGTTGCTGCCGATGCCCTGAATCTGCGCGCCCATCTGCATCAGGCAGTTGCACAGGTCCTGCACGTGCGGCTCCGATGCGGCGTTGCGAATGATAGTGGCGCCGCGCGCCAGCACGGCCGCCATCACCGCGTTTTCGGTGCCGGTGACGCTGGCTTCGTCCAGCAGGATGTCGGCGCCGGTCAGATAGGGCGCGGACAGGGTGAAGTTTTGGCCGTGCTCAACCTCCGCGCCCAGCGCGGACAGGGCCAGCAGATGGGTGTCAATGCGCCGGCGGCCAATTTTGTCGCCGCCCGGCATGGGCAGTTCAGCGCGACCGGTGCGCGCCAGGAGCGATCCCGCCAGCATGACCGAGCCGCGGATGACGCGAAACAGCTCGCTGTCCAACTTGCCCCGATTCAGGTCGAACGCGTGCAGGGTCACGGTATGCTCGTCGGGCCAGGTTGCCTCGACGCCCAGGCCACGCAGCAGTTGCACCATGGTTTTGACGTCGCCGATGGCGGGCACATTGCGCAACGTCAGGGGTTGATCGGTGAGGAGCGATGCGGCCAACAGGGGCAGCGCCGCATTCTTGTTGCCGGATGGCGTCACCTCGCCATGCAGCGGTTGTTTGCCGACGATCTTGAAGCAAGACATGGTTTTCTTCCTCTATATTAGTGGCTGTGCGGTTCCGCAGCCAGGGTTTGCCCCACCTCAGCGCCCAGCGCCTGCGCCGCGCTGCCGTTGCGCACAGCGACCTCCAGCGTGCCGGCGCTGCCGCGGTAGGCCAGGAGGGCGCCAACCGGCGCCGCGGCAAAACTGGGCTGGATGCCGTCAATCGTGGCTGGCCCGATGTGGACTTGCCAGCGCGCCACGCTCAGCCAGGCCGCGGGGATGTTGCTGATCAGGTTGCCAAAATGATCCACATGAATGATGGCGCCGGTCAGGGTTCCGTCGGGCTGCCGCTGGGGCTTGGGCAGCAGCAGGCGCACAGGGTCGTTGATCGGCGTGCCCAGGATGTTGAGGGACACTTGTTGCGCCAGGTGTGCAGCGACCGGCGCGAAAATGTCGCGGCCGTGGAAGGTGCTGCTGGGATTGTCGCGCCAGAAACGAGGCCGATCGAGGTGAACGCAGGCCGTGACGGCGCCGCTGTCGAGCACATCGGTAAACAGGCCGTTGTCAGGTCCCACAAAGATGGCGGTGGAGGTCTGGATGGCGAGCGGACGCCGGGCGCTGCCGACGCCAGGGTCAACTACGGCAACATGAATGGCGCCTGTGGGGAAAAAGGGCGCGGCCTGCGCCAGGACATAGGCCGCTTGCAGCACGGCCTGTGGGGCAATGGCGTGGGTGATGTCAACCAGGGTCACGTCCGGCGCACGGCTGAGGATGACGCCTTTCATGGCGGCCACATAGCCATCCTGGTTGCCAAAATCGGTCAGCAGCGTGATGATGGGCACGGATTCCTCGTCTTCGAGTCGAATGGGCGGCGCAGGGTGGATGCCGCCGGCGCAGAAACGAATCCTACTGCCAAACACAACGCACCAGGAAGGACGAAGTTACAGGCTCCGCCGACCCTGGCAGTGTTACTTCTATTTTACCACAATTTTGCCACAACAAGAGACCGAACGACCAGGTCAGGGCGCCGCATCGTTAACGTCAATCCAAACCATGTGCAGGGTGGGGCGGGGGTCGGGACCGTTGTAGTCAATGCGCAGGATAGCGCCATTGAGATCATTCGCCAGCTTGATGCGCTGCGTGGTCTCGAACCAGGCCCAGTTGCCGGCCGCGGTGCGATCCACCGGCAGGGTGATGCTGCTGAACTCGGTGGGCAGGGTCACGCTGAAATCGGCGTCGCTATCGTTGACGTAGGCCAGGCGGATGTGTACATTGTCCAACGTTTGCCCGTAATAGCTGAGGGTGTTGCTGATGGCAAAGGCGAGCGCGGCGCCATCCATGCGGCCGGCAAAGCGCGAGTAGATGTTCGTGGCGGCCTGCGGCAGCGGCACGGGGTCATAGCAGGGCAGGCTGCTATCGCCGCAGCGCACGCTGTACGGACCGTAGGCCACGGCCAGGAAGTGGTTGAAGTTGTCGTCGAAGCCTTCGCAGTAGCCCTGACAATAGCTGCCGGTGTGCGGAAATTCGGTGCGGTGGAACGCGGTCCACAGATCGCGGGCGCTGGTGGGGCTGTCGCCAAACTGACGCTCCAGCCAATCGCCAAAATCGCCCTGGTTGCCGTTGCGCGGGGTCGTGATGGCAGGAAAGCCGTACTGCGTGTTGAAGGCGCGCAGTTCGCTGGCCGCCGGTGTGCCGCAATTGCCATCGCCGTCGGTGTTGGCGCAGAACCATTCCGGCTGTGTGTCTATGAAATCGGGCCAGAACGGCCCCAGGCCGAAGAGCCAGCTCCAGTATTCGATCTGGCGCCGCGCCACGCCTGACCAGCTCTGCGACGGCTCCAGTTTGATGGGCAACAGGCCACGGTTGTCGAGCAGCAGTTGAAAGACGGAGCAGCGGGCTGAGGCGGGCGGGGGCGCGGGCGGGGGCCGGCGGATGAAGCCGGGGACATCATAGCGCATGCCGTTGAAGCCCAGGCCGATGTGGCGATTGCTGTATTGGGCGATGCCGGTGAACTGGCCGGGTACCCCGTACACCCAGTTGCAGCGCAGATAATCATCGGGCGCGGGCGCAAAGAGGAGATAGACCGGTTTGCGTGGGAAGGCCTGGTGAAAGGCATCGAGGGCGTTGCGCACGAACTGGTCGTACTCGCCGCCGGCGTAGGCTGAGATCAGGCATTGCGGCGACGCGGGGTTGGCGCAGTTGGCGATCAACTCCAGGGTGATGCCGCACCAGGGCGCGGCCAGGTTGGTCTCGTTGTCATAGCCGCCGGCGATGAACAGCCCGGCGATGCGCGGATCGTTGCCAAACGCCGCGCCCAGGCGTTGAATGAGGGTGCTGTACGCGGCCTGCAGCGCCGCGCTGTCAAGCCGCGGCACGTATTCGGTGTGGGTGAGCGCCTGGCCGCCGACTGTGCGCGTGACGCTGATGGCGTAGTTGGGCGCCACGCCGTTGCTGCTGCCTAGCCAGGATGGGACGTTGTTGTTACAATAGCGGATGCCGTCAATTTCGTTGCCCTGTGACCAGAAGCGCGGCAGGCTGAGCCACAAGGGGCGTGGGGAGAGCACCTGCCCGTCCACCGTGGTGACCTGCTGTTGCCCCATTTGCCGCAGGCGTTCTTCGATGACGCTGAAATCGGTGCAACCGGTGGGGTTGGTGGCGCAGTTGGCCGGGTTGATCTCAGCCCACAGCACATCGAGATGGCTGCCCAACTCGATGCCAGGGATGGCGCGCGCGGCGCCGTTGAAGTTGTCGCGATCCACCAGCATGGCCCCGCCAGGCGCCAGCGCGTAATCGGGCGCCGCGAGCGTCGCCGATCCCGGCGCTCCCGCTCCCGGCACTCCCAACGCCATTCCGGTCAGGCCCAGTAGACTGAGAAATATGAGGAGAACAATGGAGAAAATCATGAGACGACGAATGCGTGAAGAGATGGTCATAACAAAACTATAATGGGTGTGGGGGGAAAAGTCAAGGGGAACAATTCGCAATTCGTCATGGGTTGCGGTACAATAGCTTCATTCCCAGACCAATGATACGAAGGCCACTCCGATGTGCAAATCCGTTCTCGTTCCGTTGATTCCCCTTCTCGCCGCGCTGCTGACCGCCTGCGGCAGCCCACCGACGCCCGTTCGCATGCCGATAGTCTCGTCTGCGCTGGCGCGCGGCCAGCGTGTGTTCGAGCAGCACTGCGGCGCGTGTCACAGCCTGTCGCCAGATACAACCCTGGTTGGCCCCTCGCTGGCTGGAATCGCTCAACGGGGCGCGACGCGCATTGATGGGCTGGATGCCCGCGCCTATCTCTACACCTCGATCATGCGACCCAGCAATTTCCTGGTCGCAGGCTTCGACAACCTGATGCCCTCGACCCTGGCCAAAACCCTCAGCGGCGAAGAAATTGACGCCGTCGTCGCCTACCTCCTGGCGCAAGAGTGATCGAACCCCCACGTTGCACCCCCTGCCTGCTCTGACCGGGTCGCAGCCCGTACAGACAGGCCTTCTTTCCCCCAGGCCGAGCAGCGATGATCGTCACGGACGATGCATTGCAGACAAACGAAGGAGCGACCCGCGAGCCGCGGCTCACCGCTGCTGGTAAAAATGGCGCATGGGCAACGCTGCTATCTCGATGCTATCTGAAAGAAGGACACCCATGAAGACCGTGCTCAGGACCCTGGCCATCATCGTTGGCGCCATTCTGGCGGCGTTCGTTCTTGTCGTGATCGTGGCGGCCATTGCGCCCGAGGTGGCCGATCCAGCCATTGACATGACCCGTCACGGGGCCGGCGCCAGCAGCGTCGAGCCGTCCTACTCCGGCTTGCAGCGCCAATGGCCTGCCAGCAACGAACCGGCCGACAACCCCTCCACGCCAGAAAAAATCGAGTTGGGCCGTCTGCTCTTCTTCGATTCCGTCCTTTCGCAGGCCAACGACACATCCTGCGCAACCTGCCATCATCCCGACCTGGGCTTTGGCGACGGTCAGCCGACGCCCAAAGGGCCGTCCGGCCCGCTGGCGCGCAATGCGCCGACGCTCTGGAATGCTGCTTTTACGCAGAAGCTCTTTTGGGACGGTCGCAGCGACTCACTGGAAGCCCAGGCGATCTTTCCGCTCACCCACCCCAACGAAATGGGCGTCACCGACACCTCGGCGCTGGAAGCAGAACTACGCGCCATCCCTGCTTATGTCGAGCTATTCGATGCCGCCTTTGGCGGCGGCGCCCAAGCCGTCGCCGTGCAGCACCTGATGCAGGCCCTGGCCGCCTTCCAACGCAGCCTCTTGAGTCAGAACAGCCCCTTCGATCGCTACGCCGTCGGGGATTTCGACGCCCTGACGCCGCAGCAGCGGCGTGGCCTGGCCCTCTTCCGTTCCGGCGCCACACGCTGTTTCGAATGCCACACCGCCCCCACCTTCGCCAGCGACACCTTTCGCGTCGTTGGCGTGCCCGACGACGACCCGGGCCGCGCTGGCATCGTCGCCGATGGACAAAAAGGCGCGTTCAAAACACCAACCCTGCGCAACATCGCCCTGTCGGCCCCCTACATGCACAACGGCGCCCTGGCCACGCTGGAAGATGTGGTGGATTTCTATGCCAACGGCGGCGGTCACGCCTTCGACATCGCCAACGTGGACGTGTTCGTCAACGGCTTCGATCTGAGCCAGCAAGAGCGGGCTGACCTGGTCGCCTTCCTCTATGCCTTGACCGACGAATCGCAACAGCCAGAGATTCCGGCGGCGGTCCCCTCTGGCCTGCCCGTCGTCCAGCCGATTGACAACCCGGTACACCAACGGGTTGCAGATCACAACCGCGGCGGAGACGGGCAGGTGGTTCCTCCGCGCGCCGCCGTCACCCTGACTGTGCAACCGGGCCAGACCATCCAGGCGGTGGTAGATCGGGCGCGCCCAGGCGACACAGTGTTGATTCCAATGGGCGTCTATCACGAAACCGTAGCCGTTGACATCAGCGATCTGACCATCGAGGGAATTCCCGATGGGCAAGGCGACTTCCCCACGTTGGACGGCGAGTTCAAGCTGGCCGACGGGATCGTCGCTTCAGGCAACAACTTCAAGCTAGGCAAGCTGGCGTTCAAGAACTACAACGACAACGGCGTGCTGGTCGAGGGCGCGACCGGTGTGCATCTGTACGACATCTATGCCGAAAAAACGGGCACCTACGGGGTCTATCCGGTGCGCAGCACCAACATCCTGATCGAACGAGTGACGGTGACGGGGGTGGAGGACGCCGGCATCTACGTTGGTCAGTCGGAAAACGCTGTCGTGCGCGATTGCGTCGCCTACGCCAACGTTGCGGGGATCGAGTTGGAAAATACCCTCAACGGTGAAGTAACGAACTGTCACGCCTACGATAACACAGCGGGGCTGCTGGTCTTCGTACTGCCACAGTTGACTTCCAAGATCTCGGCCAACACACGCGTTCACGATAACATCATCGAAAACAACAATCGAGTCAATTTTGCGCGCGGCGGCGTCGTGCGCTTCGTCCCGTCCGGCATCGGCGTGCTGCTGATGGGCGCCGACCGGGCTGAGATCTATGGCAACGAGATCAAGGACAACAAAACCGGCGGCATCGGCATCTACAGCCTGACGCGCACCGGCCTGTTCGAGCCAAACGAGCTGGACATTGGCCCGCTGCCGGAGGGCAACCGCATCCACGGCAACACCCTGGCGCACAATGGCTTCGCCCCGGACGAATTCCTGACCAAACTCGGCGTTCCCGGTTCGGACCTGATCTGGGACGGTTCGGGCGCCGGCAACACGTTCGATCAGCCCGGCGCATCGGCCTTCCCGCCCCTGCTGCCGAGTCAAGGCTGGCCGGGCTTTTTGCAGCGCGCCTATGGCAATCTGCTGAATTTTGTGATCGAGAGAGTGATGTAAATCCAGGGGGGCGTTGCCTGGGCGCAGAGTCGCGGGCCAGCACCCAGGCTCATGCATGCCCTGTGGGGGTCAAATGAAAATTCGAGACTACCAGGCTTGGTTGCAGGCATGGGACGCCGCGCGTGGCTGGGACCAGGTGGCGCCTGCCCATACGCTGCTGCACGCGATGGAGGAGCTGGGCGAGGTGGCGCGGGTCATTTTGCGCCGCGAGGGCTACAAGCCGTCGGCTTTTCCCGATCAATGGCAGGTTGAATTGCGCGAGGAGTTGTCGGACGTCTTCGTCTTTCTGTTCAAGCTGGCCTATCAGTGCGGCGTGGATGTCGAGGATGCATTGCGGGCAGGCATGGTCAAGGCGGATACCCGTCACCCCCTGGAGACCGGCGCACCGGAGATGGCGCGCTACCTGGCGCAGCAGGCGCACCCGGAGTCCTGAACCTGTTCAGGGACGCGAATCCGGCAGGTGCGCCCCGAACAAGTTCGGAAGCCTGGCGGGTGCGGGAGTCCTGAACAAGTTCAGGGCCGTTGGCATTTGCTATTTCGGGCGTTGACGCCTTATAATGGCGCTTCCTGTGCCTGAGTGAGCGTGCGCTGTGCGTACCCGCGAGATCAGAGCCGATGGCGCAGAGATCAGCAGGAGCCAAGCTTGTGGAACATCCAGCATCACGTATCCGTTGCAGCGTCGGCGTGACGGCGCATAATGAAGCCGCCAACATCGGCGCGCTCCTGGACGCGCTGATAAACCAACATCTCTATCAGGCGGAGATTAGCGAGATCATCGTCGTAGCCAGTGGCTGCACCGACGACACGGTACCGATCATCGAACGCAAGCTGGCCGAGGATGAGCGCATCCGGCTGATCGTGCAGCCGCGGCGTGAGGGCAAGACGTCCGCGATCAACCTGTTTCTGCAGGCGGCGACCGAAGCGATCTGCGTCCTGGAGAGCGGCGACACCCTGCCGCGGGAGGATGCGGTGGAGCACATGGTACGTATGTTCGCCGACCCGAACGTCGGGATGACCGGCGCGCACAAGATCCCCGTCAACACGCCCGATCACATCGTTGGCCTGTTTTCGCATCTGCGCCTGCGCATGGAGCATGAACTGTGCCTGGAAATTCCGCGCCTGGGCGAGATGATTGCGTTCCGTAAGGTGTTCGATCAGATACCACCTGATGTGGCGATGGACGAAGCGTTTGTGGAGGCGCTGGTGGTCAAGCGCGGGATGCAGGTGCGTTATGCGCCGGATGCCGTGGTCTTCAACACCGGCCCGGACACCGTGAGCGATTTCGTGCGCCAACGCCGGCGCAACCATGCCGGGCATCTCTACTTACAGCACAAATACGGCTACCAGGTGTCCAGCATTCAGAACGGACGCGTCCTCAAGATTGCCCTCAAGGAGATCTTGGGCGCCATACGCCTGGTCTACACCCTCTTCTTGATGGCCTTTCTGGAGGGCTATGCGCGCGTTCTGGGCTGGTACGACTTCAAGGTCAAGCAGGACCGTCATGTGGTGTGGGACATGGCCTGGACGCAGAAAGCCGATGTTGGCGCAGAGGCCCAGCGCCGTCTGGGCGCCCAGGACACCGCACCGATGGCGACAACGACGAATCTCTGATCTCCGGTCTCCATCATTGCAGGGAGCAAGTTGTGCGTGACAAACTAACGGCGCTGCTCAAACTGGTGGTCAGTGCAGCGCTGATCGCTTTCATCTTCAGTCGTGCAGATTTGGCTGCGCTGGGCGCTCGCCTGGCCGGCGCTAACGGTCTTCTTGTTCTACTGGCGCTGATCGCCTATTTCGGCGCCATTGTCATGAACACGGCCAAATGGGCCGTTCTCTTACGTGCCCAGGTGCCCGGGGTTCCTTTTGGCGCGCTGCTGCGCTACACCTTTATCGGCGTTTTCTTCAACAATATCCTGCCGGCCAACATTGGCGGTGATGTCATGCGCGGCTACGGCCTGAGCGCGTACACGGAGAGCAAACTCGACGCCGCGGCCTCGGTCATCGTAGATCGCTTGGTGGGGCTGATGGCGTTCGTTTCGTCCGCGGTGGTGGCCGCACTGATCGCCATCTACACCACGCACCTGCCCGATCTCGTCGTGGTGGGCGCAGTGGCGATTGTTGCGCTGGCGGCGCTCATCTTTGCCTTTGCGGTGCTCTTCAGCCGGCGTCTGCGCATCGTCCTGGCCCGGCTGTTCGACTGGTCACTCCTGCGGCCGCTGGCTCCTGTCTACGGTCGCCTGGCCGATGCCTTTGGAGCCTATCGTTTTCGCTACAAGACACTGCTGGCTGCCTACCTGATCGGCATGACCGGCCTGATGCTGACCAACGTGGTCAATTACCTGCTGTCCCAGGCGCTGGGCGGCGGTATCTCGTTCCTGGCGATTGCCCTCTTCAACCCGCTCATCGCCCTCGTGCTTCTGATTCCCATTTCCGTGGGCGGGCTTGGCGTCAATCAGAACGCGTACGTCGGTTTCTATGGCCTGGTGGGTGTGCCGCACGACCATGCCCTGGCGGTGTCGCTGCTGATACAGGCGCTCATCATCATCTCCAGCCTGCCCGGTGGGCTGTTGTGGTTACGCGGTAGGAACATCACGCGGTAGGAGCTGCAGCTTGAACAGGTAGCGCCTTTTCAGCAAGCACCGAGTATCGAAGCGCCAGCATTTGCCTGAACTCAAGCCAATGGCGGTGTGGCGGTAGTGATGTAACGTACGTCGTCCGTGGCTTCCGCCACGACTGAAGCAATGATCTTGTCGTCAACCCCATGGCGACGCAGACCATCGAGCAGGCGTGCCATTTCGGGTGCATCTGCTTCGAAGCGAGCCAGGTCGGCGCGCAGGCCCTGTCCAATATAGGCACGCATGAGCGGCTGATAGCCGGAGAATCCCAGGCGTGGGGCCATTCGTTTCAGGTCTTCCAACACATCCTCTGGTATGCGAACGGTAATCGTCTTCATCGGACGGTCACGGCGCAGGCGGTTCTTTAGATCATTGATGTTCATAGATTCTTCTTTCTGACTTGACAGCCATGCGGGCAGAAACAATGCGTATCGTATCACCACGCATGGTATACACGACGTGCAGTAATTGCCAGTTCTGTGTCATGCCAATTGCTTTGTCCCTTGACTCTTCTTCCGCCTCGTCCGCCTCCACGACATAAACAAACGGATCATGAAAGACCTCGCATGCTGATTCAAACAAAATACGGTGCTTGTGCAGATTAACAACTGCTTTGGCGATGTCCCATTCAAAAGTAATGCCGTGAAGCCGGTAACGAGCGTCCATGATCATTAGTATAACTCAATGTATTTACAATGTCAATACGTTTTGAGCTATGCTGCGCAAAAACACTGGTCTGTTCATCATTTGCGCCGCTTAGTACAATATGTTATAATCCAAACGTGGTCGCTGAGATTCAGGTTTCGGGGCGATCTTTCGTTTTGGAGCCGTGGCGACGTTGATGCGGGTGTTGACGCAGGAAAAGTCATCGTGATGCGACATCCGTGGTATCGTGAAGCCCTTATCTTACTGATTGTCGTCGGGCTTTTTCTGTTTGTTCCCTTCGGTGTTGGCCTGTGGTATGACATGGCAACCGGTTCCACACCCTGGGGATTATTGATCGGTATCGGCACTGGGGCCACCGCTGCTACATTCTTCCTCGTTCGTCGCTTGGGAAGCGTGTACCGGGCCATTGCACCCGATACCGAAATTGACCAGGGAAAAAAGTAGGCATTCCGAGGTGTGAAGGCTCCCGCGTGGACTTTGCGCCTCTATCAGAAAGAACCAGAAGGAGGATATAGCAGAGTGCGCAATCTGTTCAAACCACGCAACCTTCTCATGATCGTTGTCGTCCTCGCGGTGATGCTGGGCGGCGCCATTCTCTTTCCGGTGCCCCTGCCCACCATTCTGCTGCCAGCGGAAGTAATCTTCTCCGTGGCTGGCTTCCCGGTTACGAACACCTTGATCACCACCCTGATCGCCGACATCACCCTGTTGGTCATTGCCTTCGCGGTCGGTCGCAATCTCAAAGAAATTCCAACCGGTTTTCAGAACCTGATCGAATGGTTCCTGGAAACTTTCTACCGTATGACCGAAGACATCGCCGGCAAGGTCAACGCTAAGCGCTGGTTCCCGGTCTTCATCACCATCATGATGTTCCTGATGGTGGCGAACTGGTGGGAGTTGATCCCCGGCTTCGACAGCATCGGCGTGATCGAACCGATAGAAGTTGCCACGGCCCACACCAACGGCACGGTGCGCACCGGTTACAAGCTGGGAACGTTCCTGGGCATTCCGTCGCTCATCAAGGAGCAGGTCAACCTGGACGATGAGCAAGTGCATGAGATTCTGGCTGAGCACGAAGCTGCGGCTGCAAGCGGAGAAGCAGCCACCGAGAGCGAGAGTCATGAGAGCAAGTATGGCGCCTATGTCCTGAAGCCGCTGTTCCGCGCCGCGGCCACCGATCTCAACGTGCCGCTGGCCCTGGCGCTGATCTCGGTCATTCTAACGCAAGCTGAGGGCATGCGGGTCCTCGGCATGAAGTACTGGCGTAAGTTCTTCTTGCCGACCATCACCGGCATGAAAGCGGTGGACGCCTTCGTCGGAATTTTGGAGCTCATCTCCGAGTTTGCAAAGATCATCTCTTTCTCCTTTCGTCTTTTCGGCAATGTCTTTGCCGGGCAGGTTCTCCTGTTCGTCATGCCATTTCTGATTCCGTACCTGATTCCCTTGCCGTTCTACGGTTTGGAACTGTTTGTGGGCTTTATGCAAGCCTTCGTCTTTGCCATTCTGACCCTGATCTTCCTGTCGTCGGCGGTAGTCAGCCACGAAGGGCACGAGGAGCATGGTCACGGAAAAGAGGCGCCTGTGACGGCGCATTGAGCAACTTGTCTGGGTTTGATCCGCAGGCGGGTACGCAGCGCGCGGGCAGGCCAGTCAAACGTTGATTTTGTGGAGGTCACACTTGGGGTGTGACGCTGAGTGAACTGTTCGCATTGACACTTAACAGAATCATTGAGGAGGATCGAAAATTATGAATGCAGTTCTGGCTGCGGGTCTTGCGATTGGCTTGGGCGCCATTGGCCCCGGCATCGGCGTCGGTTTGCTTGTGATGGGTGCGCTGCAGGCTATGGGTCGCAACCCAGAAGCGGCCGGCGAAATCCGCACGAACATGATTCTTGGTATCGTGTTCGCTGAAGCAATCGCCATCTACGCGCTGGTGGTTGCCCTGTTGTTGGTCTTCGTGGGCGCGCCGGGTCTCGCGACCTTTAAGTAGGGGTTTGAGGGGGTGCCAGCTTGGATATCTTTGGACAACTTGGAATTAACGGTGCCTTCCTGCTTGCGCAAATCATCAACTTCCTGATCCTGTTCTACTTGCTGCGGCGCTTTTTGCTGAAGCCCGTGATGAACATGCTGGACGCACGACGTCAGCGTATCGAGGACGGGATGAAGGCCGCCGACCGGGCACGCCAAGCCGCCGAAGCCGAGCGGACGGAATTGATGAAGAAGCTGGACGAGGAACGCCGCGCGGCGCAATCGCGTATTGCGGCGGTGGCCGGCGACAGCGAAAAGGTGCGTGAAAGCATCCTGACAACGGCGCGAGCGGAAGCTGAGGACATCAAGACAAAGGCGCGCGCAGAGGCGTCGGCCGAACGCGCGCAAATGCTGCGCGATATGCAGCGCCAGGTGGCCGATCTGGCCGTCCTGGCCGCGGAGCGCATCCTGGGCCATGAGCTGTCAAGCCCGACCGAACAGAAGCGCATGGTCAATGAGTTCTTAGCGAGTAAACTACAGTGAAAGCCGAAACCAGCGCACGCGACTATGCGAGCGGCTTTCTGGCCGCGGCTGTGGAACACTGGTCACAGCACCTGACGGTTTTGGCTGACCGGCTGGAGAATGATGCGTTGCTGCGCCCGCTGAGCGACCAGGCACAAGAGTTTGCCGGGCGCAACGCGACGCTGACCGGTCTTTTACCAACCGACTTCGGCAAGTTAGAAGTGGACTTGCTGCAAGTGCTGTTGTCACGTGGCGACTTGAGCAAGCTGCGCGAGGTGGTGGCAGAACTCAATGCGATCCTGCAGCGCACGGTGGCCGGCACGCAAACGGTGGCGGTGACAAGCGCCCAGTCGTTGAGCGAGAGCGACCGCAACGCCTTGCAGGACAAGTTCAGCGCACAGTTTGGCGCCGGCCTTGAGTTTCACTACACTGAGGACCCGGCGCTCCTGGGCGGTATGATCGTGCGCGTGGGGGACAAACTGATTGATACCAGCGTCGCCAGCCGCCTGAGTCGCATGCGTGAACAATTGGCCGCCGCGGTGCGTTAGTGTATGCACGAGCACCGTCCTATCTGTGCGTCCGTCAACGTGACCCAGAGGCATGAGGAGAAACTAGATGGCGGTAATGACTGCCTCTCATACTGAGAGCATCGCGGATCTCATCAAGAAGCAAATCCTGGCGTTCGAAGCGCCGGTGCATATGGTGGATGTGGGCACCGTCACCGAGGTGGGCGATGGCATCGCCCGCATCAAGGGCTTGGCCAATGCCATGGCCAGCGAGCTGGTCGAATTCGCCAACGGTGTCATGGGCATCGTCTTCAACCTGGAAGAGAACAGCGTCGGTGTCATCATCATGGGTGAGCACACCGAAATCGAAGAAGGCGACCTCGTCCGTTCTACCGGCCGTATCGTGTCGGTGCCGGTGGGCGAAGCCCTGATCGGCCGTGTGGTCAACGCGCTGGGCGAGCCCCTTGACGGCAAAGGCCCCATCAACGCCAGCGGCATGCGCCCCGTGGAGCGCATCGCACCCAACGTGATCGCCCGCAAGTCGGTGGACACACCGGTGCAAACCGGCATCAAGGCCATCGACGCGCTGATTCCCATTGGTCGCGGCCAGCGCGAGCTGATCATCGGCGATCGCCAGACCGGCAAGACGGCCATTGCGATTGATACCATCATCAATCAAAAGGGCAAAGACCTGATCTGTATTTACGTAGCCATCGGCCAGAAGCGCGCCCAGGTGGTGCAACTGGTGGCTACCCTGGAAAAGTACGGTGCGATGGATCACACCATCGTTGTCGCGGCCACAGCTTCCGACCCGGCCGCCCTGCAGTACATTGCGCCCTACGCCGGTTGTGCCATGGGCGAGGAGTTCATGGAACAGGGCAAGGACGCGTTGATCGTCTACGACGACTTGAGCAAGCACGCCCAGGCCTATCGCCAGGTATCGCTGCTCATGCGCCGACCGCCTGGCCGTGAAGCCTATCCCGGCGATGTTTTCTACCTGCACTCGCGCTTGCTGGAGCGGGCCGCGCGCCTCAACGCCGATTACGGCAGTGGCTCACTGACGGCTCTTCCCATCATCGAGACGCAGGCCGGTGACGTGTCGGCCTATATCCCCACCAACGTCATCTCGATCACCGACGGCCAGATCTTCCTCGAGGCCGACCTGTTCTACGCCGGCATTCGCCCGGCCTTGAACGTCGGCATCTCGGTGTCGCGCGTCGGTGGCTCCGCGCAAACCAAGTCCATGAAGAAGGTGGCCGGTCGCCTGAAGCTGGAACTGACACAGTTCCGTGAACTGGCCGCGTTTGCCCAGTTCGGCTCCGACCTGGACAAATCCACGCAGGCGCAGCTCGATCGTGGTCAACGCCTGACCGAGGTGCTCAAGCAGCCGCAGTATCTGCCGGTGTCGCTCGATCACCAGGTGATGACCATCTTCGCCGCCACCAACGGCTTCCTGGACAAGCTGCCGGTCAGCGCGCTGCGTCGTTGGGAAGATGAGTTTATGAAGTTCATGGACGCACAGCACGCAGACGTCGGCAATGCCATCCTGCGCAGCAAAGACCTGGACGCGACAACGGCTGATCGCCTGAAGATGGCCATTGGCGACTTCAATGCCACGTTCACGGCGTAAGCAACGAAGGACGCATGATCTCAGGCCAAGAGCTGGCCTTCGTCCTTCGCTTCTCGTCTTTGCAGGAGAGATAAATCGTGGCCAATGACCGTGAAATCAGACGACGCATCAAGAGCGTGAAGAACATCGCCCAGGTGACGAAGGCGATGGAAGCTGTCAGCGCGTCGAAGATGCGCCGTGCGCAAGCCCAGGTGCTGGCGACGCGGCCGTATGCGGAAAAGGCCTGGGAGATGCTAACCTTCCTGGCGCGTATCCGGCGCAGCGGCGCCGATCAGCAGGCCCTGTTGCAGGCGCGGCCGGAGAAGAAGGTGCTCCTTCTGCTCATCACCTCTGACCGCGGCCTGGCGGGTGGCCTCAATGCCAACATGCTGCGCGAGGCCTCGCGCACGATTCGGCAGTGGGAAAAAGAGGGTAAGACGGTGTCGCTGGTCACCGTGGGGCGCAAGGGGCGTGACTTCATGCGCCGTTACGGCCCGCCCAGTAGAGCGGAGTTCAGCAGAGTGGGCGATCGGCCAACCAGCCAGGCGCTCAGCATTCAGAAGGTCGGCGTAGATGAAGCTACCGTAGCTCCGATTGCACGCGTCGTGATTGACGAGTTCGTCAGTCAGGCCGTTGATGCGGTTTACATCGGCTTCATGGACTTCGTCAACGCTGTGGTGCAGAAGCCGGTTATCCGAAAGCTCCTGCCCATCGAACCCGATGAGCCGACGATACCGATCACGAAGGATTACATCTTCGAACCGGATGCGCAGTCGGTTTTGACGCAGGTGATGGAGAGCTTTACCGAAGTGCAGATTTTGCAGGGGCTGTATGAGGCCATCGCCAGCGAGCATTCGGCACGCATGGTTGCCATGCGCAACGCGACCGATGCCGCCAACGACCTGATCGGCGAACTGACCCTGAGCGCCAATAAGGCGCGCCAGGAAAAAATTACTAAAGAACTGATGGATATTGTGGGCGGCGCCTCTGCCTTGGCGCAGGCGAGCACCTAGATCTGACATGATCCTGATGCCGTGACCGGAGGATAATGATTTATGGGAAATAACGGAACGCGAGTCGAAGGTAGAATCCTCGCGGTAGTCGGGCCGGTGGTAGACGTCGAATTTCCGCCTGATCAACTGCCTCAAATTTACGACGCGATCGAAATCCCGCTGGGCAGCGGGTCGGCCCTGGTCTGCGAAGTGCAGCAGCACTTGGGTGATGGCCGTGTGCGCGCCGTCGCCATGTCGAGCACCGACGGCTTGCGGCGCGGCATGCCTGTGCGTAACACGGGCGCTCCCATCAGCGTGCCGGTCGGCCCCGACACCCTGGGCCGTATCTTCAACGTTCTCGGCCAGCCGATTGACATGAAGGGCGATGTCAAGGCCGTCACCTATTACCCCATTCATCGCCTGGCCCCGCTGTTCGTCGAGCAGTCTACACAGACCCAGGTCTTCGAGACCGGCATGAAGGTCGTTGACCTCATCGCGCCCTTCACCAAGGGGGGGAAGACCGGCATCTTCGGCGGCGCCGGCGTCGGCAAGACGGTCATCATCCAGGAACTGATTCACAACATCGCCAAGTTCCACAGCGGCTATTCGGTGTTTGCCGGCGTGGGCGAGCGTTCCCGCGAGGGCAATGACCTTTACCACGAAATGAAGGAATCGGGCGTGCTGCCGCAGACCGTCATGGTCTTCGGGCAGATGAATGAGCCGCCCGGCGCCCGCTTGCGCGTGGGCCTGACTGGCGTGACGATGGCGGAGTACTTCCGTGACGAGGGCCGCGACGTGCTCTTGTTCATTGATAACATCTTCCGCTTTGTGCAAGCCGGCTCTGAAGTGTCGGCTCTGCTGGGCCGTATGCCCAGCGCCGTCGGTTATCAGCCCACCCTGGGCACCGAAATGGGCGAACTGCAAGAGCGCATCACGTCCACCAAGACCGGCTCCATCACCTCGATGCAGGCCATCTACGTGCCGGCCGACGACTACACCGACCCCGCCCCGGCGACGACCTTCGCCCACCTGGACGCGATCGTCTCGCTGGAACGCGCCCTGGCCGCGCAGGGCCTTTACCCGGCCGTGGATCCGCTGGCCTCGACCAGCCGTGTTCTGGATCCACTGATTGTGGGCATGGAACACTACGACGTGACCCGCGGCGTGCAGCGCACCTTGCAGCGCTACCGCGACCTGCAAGACATCATCGCCATTCTCGGTGTCGAAGAATTGAGCGAAGATGACAAGTTGGTGGTGGCGCGCGCGCGCCGTATGCAGCGCTTCCTGACGCAGCCGATGCATGTGGCCGAGCAGTTCACCGGTCAGCCCGGCGCGTATGTCAAGATCGAAGAGACCGTGCGGGGCTTCAAAGAAATCCTGGAAGGCAAGTATGACACGCTGCCGGAGCAGGCGTTCTACATGGTGGGCACCATCGAGCAGGTGGTGGCCAAGGCGAAGACCCTGACCGGCGGTTGAGCGGAGGCCATTATGCCGATTCGCTTTGAGTTTGTGGCGCAGTCTGGACGGATCTTCAGCGATGATGTGGATATGGTGATTGCGCCGAGCGCCGATGGCGTGCTGGGCATCCTACCCAAACATGCGCCGCTGATGGCTCTCATTCAGCCCGGCGAAGTCGTCATCAAGAAGGCCGGCAGCCCGGACCGCTTCTTCTCGGTGGCTGAAGGCTTCATCGAGGTGCGGCCCGATAAAGTGGTGCTGTTGGCCCGTTCGGGCGAGTCCGCGGAGAACATTGATGCGGCGCGGGCCGAGGAAGCCCGTCAGCGCGCCGAGCAGTGGCTGACGAGCCATCCGAAGGGCGCTGAACGCCGGGAGATGATGGAAGCCGCGCTGCGGCGCTCCATCATGCGTCTGCGTGTTGTGCAAAAGCGCAGCGCGACGCACACCCCCGGGGCGCACTTCCGCGACCCAAACAACAACAATCAGTAACTCACAAAGGGCGCTTGCTGCTGCAAGCGCCCTTTGTTTATGGAGCATCAACTGGCGCGGTTGGCGTTAAAGGAGTGAAACCATGCAGCGACTTAATCCCATGATGCCTGGAGAGCTGCTGTACGAGGAGTTTTTGGAGCCAATGGGTCTCTCGCAGTATCGTTTGGCAAAGGAGATCGGTGTGCCCGCGCAGCGGATTAGTGACATTGTGGCGGGTAGGCGCGCGATTACGGCGGACACTGATTTGCGATTGTGCCGTTTCTTTGGTCTCTCTAATGGCTACTGGCTGCGCGCGCAGGCGGCCCATGATACAGAGGTGGCTGAGAGCAGGCTGGCGGAAACGCTGGCGAAGATCAAGCCCTGGCAGGGAGCGCCATCTCGTGTAGGCCATGTGGCCTGAGAATCGCTAAACGTGGTTATATCCTTGTGAACTGGCGCCCTCCCGCCTTCGTAGACGGTCAGATGAACCGGAATACAGATTACGCACGCGGCACGTCGTTGTTGGCATAGTACCTCTTTCTAAACCACTTGTCACCCCCCATTCCCATACGTACACTCGACTCAAGCGCGCAGGAGGAAGATCATGCTCGATCTCCAGGCGGCAACACTCACCGTCGTTAAAAAAGCGGACCATATTGGACGGGGCGAACCGATGCTGTGGACGATGTTCATCGTGCTCGGCCTGGACACCATCAATAGTCAGCAGTTCGTAGTTCCAACAGACCCGGTTGCCGGAAAACCGGGCAAAACAAGGTAGGGCGAATGCTACTCACACAGTCAATGACCAAACATATCAACACCGTCACCCACGAAGGCAAAGTGCTGATCATGGCCACAGTGGTTGAAAATGGATCAGCCACACTCCGCTATACCGTCAAGCAGGACGGCTTCGAAGACAGCGCCCTACAGAACCCCAACGGCAGCGGCTGGGAGGCGTTCAAGACGCTGGAATTGCCTAATGATCGCTTAGGCGACGCTTCGGTTGCGGACAAGGAGCAGGCGGAATTGACCGACAAGCAGGGCAAGTACCTGCTGCGCTCGATCTACGACAGCGCCGCGTTGACCGCCGACGCGCCGGTGCAGCTTGTCTCGCACGACGGCCATCTCTATGTCTTCCGCCAATCCACACGCGGCACGCTGCTGGTGGACCGCTTTGTGCTCGATGGCATGACCAACACGCTGACCCCCAAACTGGAAGTGCGCTTCAAACGCAGCCGCCAACGGTACACCCCGCTCAAAGCCATGAAGATCAACAGCGGCGGCCAGATGGAATCGCTCGATTCGCTGGACTTCCGAGACATGCAGAATCGGCCCTTCACCGAGCCGTCCACGGAGCTCTGTCCCGAGCTGCTCAGCCAATTGCAGAATGGCTGGTTCGGCGTGGTGGTTACGCCCACCAATGAACAGGAAAATTACCGCTGGCACATCTTCGCCCACAACCGCAGCAGCGGCAAGGTTGACCTGGTGACGCTGCGCGCGGGCAGCGAGCAGCTCTTCGACCTGCAAGACTACTGGTTTCGCACGATGGACCCCATCACCGACCAGGTGCAGTACGACAGCATTCCCGGACTCATCCACCGCCAGCTAGAGCTGCAAGACAGTGCGGGCACGCCGTTAGCCGCGATCAACGGGCTGGCGGTCATCAAATACGACGTGCAGCGGGAGCAGCAGACACAGAATGGGCCGCAGCTGGTGCGCGACGCCAGCAAGGTGCTGCTGGCTGTGCCCACAGCTGCGGGCACGGCGACCCTCAGCTTTGCGATTGGCGTGGACGGGCGCCTGGCGCAAATTGCCGGCGACAGCAAGGACGAGCTGCTGCGCAGCCAGGAGCGCGAGATCCTGCTGCCGCTCAACCTGCTCGACAACATTCGAGCCGTGGGCGACAGCACAGCCGCGCCGGCCGGCGTAATCGCCGGCATGCGCCGCTCCGACGACGACGACAGCGCTGACCGGGTGCGCGTGCAGGTGAGCGCCGATGACAAGCAAGCGGTGAGTAAGCTCAAGAGCGGTGACACGGTCAAGCTGAGCAACACCGCCAGCTATAACGGTCTCTACCGGGTCGCAAAGGCCGACGACGGCAGTTTTGTCATCGACGCGCCCTTCAAGTACGGCGAACTGGGCGACTGGGAGAAGGTGGAGGAAGAAGAGAGCGGACTGATCTTCGACGGCATGCTGACCGGTTACGCAAAGACCGGCGACGGCAAGCTCAAAGTCCACGCGGTCAACCATGGGCTGGCGGCCGGCGACCTGGTGCAGATCGTGGGCGACGGCGACTACAGCGGCGAGTACCCGGTGCTCCAGCACGACGAAGACAGTTTCACCATCGAGCGGCTCTGGGCTGGCGGCGAGGCGGTCAACATCAAGCTGGAGTCGCGCAAGCGCCGCGGCCTGGTGTTGGACGGCAAGCGCGATTGGATCAGCGCGCCCTTTTCGCAGCCGATCAATCTCAGCGCAGGTTTCACGGTGGAAGCCTGGGTCAAATTGAACAGTGCTGACGATCAAACCCTGCTGATGACCCAGCCGGACAGCAAACAGAGCGGGGGAGCCCCGGCAGGAACCGCAGCGACCCTGGCGCTGAAAGATGGCAAATTCACCGTTGCTATCACCCGTCCGCTGCTCGGGCGCACCAGCGCGCTGCGGATTGAATCCGCCACGCCGGCGCCGCTGCGCGAATGGGTGCATGTGGCGTGCAGCTTCGACGGCAAGGAATTGCATCTGCTGGAAAATGGCGGGGTCAAGGCCACGGTCACTGTCGAGGAACTGAACCGCAAAGCCAGGAGCGGCCAGGATGCGCTGGCCAAACAACTGGAGAAAGAAGCCGCCGAGTTGCGGGCTGCCTACACGGCCAACCCCAACCACCCCGCCAACTACTGGTTCCGGATGGCGCAGCGCGCCGATGGCAAAGTGGTAACCGCCGGGATGGAGACAGGTATGAGCCGGGACCAGGTTGATCACCGCGCCGAGCAACTCTGGCGTTTGGAACCGCAGGGTGATGGCGCCTTTGCCATTCGCAACAAGGCGACCAACCGTGTGCTGGAGTATGTGGCCGCAGACCGTCCCGTCCAGCAGACTGAATGGCGCAACGCCGACAGCCAAAAGTGGACGTTGGAGGCCAACACCAACGATTTCTACACCTTCCACACCAAGACGGATGGCAAGGTGCTGGACGGCTATCTCGGCGGCTTCGTCGTGGGCAATCCCTGGCCGGCGGAGACCACCAACGCCCATTGGCAGCAGTGGCGGTTGGTGACAGTGGGGCCAGCGTTGGCCGTCGAAGTGCAGGCGGCGCTGGATGCACTGCAAGGCAAGGGCAACCAGGGCAAACCCACTTTCAGCCT
Source organism: Candidatus Amarolinea dominans (assembly GCF_016704685.1). NCBI lineage: Bacteria > Bacillati > Chloroflexota > Caldilineae > Caldilineales > Candidatus Amarolineaceae > Candidatus Amarolinea > Candidatus Amarolinea dominans. Next base: position 49,054 of record NZ_JADIZS010000006.1, on the reverse strand, counting down.
CAGCGTCAGCACCATCAGCCTGGCCGCCACACCGCAGATCAAAGCGGGCAAGGTACAGCCGGCCGACCTGCTGCAAGGGGAATTGGCGGATGTGCGGCTCTGGACCAGCGGGCGCAGCGACAAGGCGATCGCCAACGCCATGCATCTCCAGTTGACCGGCCGCGAGGCCGGGCTGGCCGGTTACTGGCGGCTGGGTGGCGTTGCCCTGGAGGAGGATGGCAGCCAGCGCGTCTTCGACTTTTCGGTCAACGCTAACCACGGCGAGGTGCAAGGCGCTCCCTATGCTGGCGGCGTGACGCTGGGGCGCACCCTGCGTGACGGCAAGACTGAAGCCGTCAAGCTCAGCAATGGCGACCTCTTCGCTGTGCGTGAGGGCGCGGTCTACGTCGAAAGCTTCGAGTTCCGCAGCGACAAGCCGGTTGCTCCCACCAACGCCGACGGCAAGGACGGCGTCATCTTCGCGCCATCGCTGTGGGGGCGCCTGAGCCGCAACTCGGAGGAAGAACTGAGCTTTGCCCCCATGCAGGAGAAGTTCCTGTTCGAGGATCTCGGCGACGGCTGGCAGCGCGCCGCCTGCCGCTTTATCGTCCCCGAAGGCGTGCGCCTGCTGCGCTGCTTCGAGGTGGCCGGTGTGACGGGTGATTGGGCCACGCTGGAGATGCGCCGCCACACGCTCAGATTGGTCTCCGACACGGTGACGTTGAGCACGCTCGAGGAAAGCGCCAAGCTGACCGCACTGGCAAGCTCGTTGGCCAACCCTGCCCAACCCGCCGAGCTGCTGCGCGAACTCGACAGCAAGGAAAAAGAAGAAGCGCCGCTCGTCACCCGCCAGAAGGAGCTGGAGCGGCTGTTGGGCGACATCGCCAATCGCAACGAGACTGAACGACGCCGCAATGACTACCAGAGCCTTGTGCAGTCGCTGACCTGGGCGCGCGACGCCCGCCAGCGTGAATACGATGCGGCGATGGCCACGCCACCTGAGGGCGAAGTGAAGACCGACCTGTGGGGCGAGGGCAATGATGCCACCCATATCGACTGGCACATCCATACGGCGGAGATTCTCGCGCCCCCCGGGAAACGGGTGACGGGCGTGCAGTTCTACAATCTGAGCGCCCGGCTGGCCGTCAAAATCCGCTGCGCCAATCCCGATGGCTCGGCTGAGGAATGGGTCGTGAACGAGGATCTGAACGGCAATGCCGCCGATCACCAGGACTGGGTCGACACTGCGCCGGTCAAGTGTCCCAAGGACAAAGTGGTGACCGGCGTGCAGTTCTACAAGAAGGGGAACCGCAGCGCCATCAGGATCCGCTGCAGCTATCCGTGGGGCGGCGGCGATGAATGGGTACTAAATGACGCGGACGCTGGTTTCTTTCGCTCGCGCCGCAGCGAACAGAACGATTTCATCGACCTGCACCCGGTGACGGTTGGCGCGGACCAGGTTATCTCCGGGTTGCAGATCCGCCAGTATGGGAACCGTATCGCGCCGCAACTGGCCTATTACAGTGTAGCGGAGATCAACCGGACCAGAAACGCCCTGAACAGCGCGAACTACGAACTCTCTGCCGCCCAGGCAGAACTTGCCCGCTTGAACCAGGCTCTGAACAGCAGCGACGGCCAGCGCCAGCAGTGGCAGGCTGAACTGGACGAGATCAACCGCCAGCTCGCGGCGGTCCGCCAGCGTATCGCCGAATTGACGACCAGCTATCTCGAGTTGATCGCCAAAGCCAACAACACTGCCCAGACCATGCCCGACCTGCCCGACCAGGAAGACCCGCGCGGATTGACGGTGCAGGGTGCGCTGCTGCCCTTCGCTGTCTCTTCCACGCGCCTGCATGCCCTGGAAAGCTGCACCGGCCGCGTCACCCTCAGTTATCAAGATGGCGACGGCAACCTGCGCCAGACCCATTACGATGCCGCCTACGACGCCGACGGCAAGGGTGAAGAGTGGCTGCCCGATGGCTATCGCGCTGCCCTGGCGCTGGATGGCCGCAGCCCGGCGCTGCCCTTGCCCGCTTCCGCCTTTGCCGGCCTGAGCAACCAGGTCACGATTGAGTTCTGGGCCAAGGGCGGCAGCGATCTGCCCAAGGTGAACGCCCTGCTGGGCGCGCTGGACAGCGGCGGCAACCGCCGCCTGTGCATCCAACTGCCCAACGAGAAGGGCGAGGTCGTCTGGGAAGCCGGTCAGAAGCCGGCCAACGGCGCCATCGACACTCTGGCCCAACTCGCCGATGCCCGCCTCTATCGCGGGCGCTGGACGCACTGGGCCTTTGTCAAGGACAGCAACGCGGGCGAGATGCGCATCTACGTGGACGGCAAGCTGTGGGCGAAGAACGATCCCAAGGCCAAGGATGGCGGCGGCCCGCGCACCCAATCGATGAGCGGCATCGGCCAGGCGGCGCTGGGCGGCTTCCCGCGCCAGACTCCCAACTGGCATGGGCAGTTGGCCGAGCTGCGCATCTGGAACGTGGCGCTGGGCGAACGGGAGATCGAGGCCAACAGCGTGCTCACCCTCAGTGGCAACGAACCGGGGCTGCTCGCCTACTACCCGCTCAACGAAGCGCAGGGCGATCTGGCGCGTGACCACAGCGGGCGCGGCCTGCATTTCTCCATTGGCGGCAATCCATGGGCGCCTTGCACTGCGCCGATTGGGCGTCTGCACAAATCTCCCATCGTGTTGCTCGGCCAGCCTAGGAAATTCGATGGAATTGACGCCGTATCGCTGCCACGGATGACCCCAGACTTCAGCGAGGGCATCTCTATCGAGGCGCGCGTGCGCTTCGATCAGTTCCGCACCTGGTCGCGCATCATTGATCTGTGTGACGCAACCACTGCAAAGACAATCCTGCTGGCAAACAAAGATGACAGCCGGCGTCTCATCTTTCAGGTCCACCGGGGCGGCGGCGTTGTCTCCACCCTCGAATCACCAACCGACCTGCCACAGGGGCAATGGGTGCATGTGGCCGCCACCATCGAGAGGGATGGGCAGGGGCATCTCTATGTGGACGGCGTCGAGGTCGCCACGGGCAAGATGGACCTGCCCGAGCGCGTCGAGCGCGTCAACAACTACCTGGGCAAGGGCAGTTGGGGCAACCCGATCTTCCAGGGCGAGATGGATGCGGTGCGGCTTTACACCTACGCGCTGAGCAGCCAGGAAGTCAAGGGGCTGATGGACGGCAGCTTCGAGCGCTCGGTGATCTGCGCCGAGTACAGCCGCGTGCGTGTGGATGCCCAGCGGCGCAAGTCGGTGATGATGCTGCGCTGCCTGGCGCTGCCCACGTTCGGAGGGCTGCGGCTGGTCGACGAACAGCGCATCGAAGAGCTGGAGATGCAGTGGATCGGCAACGCCCAGATCAAGCCGACGCTGATCGGCTACATCGAAGGCGCGCCGCCGCTGCCCGGCGAAAACCTGACCGAAGAGCAGGACTACAATGGCGCAACCTCCGTCGAGCTGATCCAGTCCTCAGACGTGGAGTACAGTTGGACGCGCGAGCAGGATGTCAGCCTGGGGGCGGAGACAGCGCTCTTTGTGGGCGTGGATACTACGGTGACTGCCGGGCTTGGGGTCGAGACGGAACTGCTCGATACGCGTGCCGGCATGAATGTCGCCGCCGATTTTGCCTACCATTGGCAGAACGCCAGCACGGTGGGCGCAAGCCACAGCCTGATGAGCAGTGACCGGCTGGAACTGCGTGGCAGTCAGGAGCCGGAGCCGCACTTCCCGCACCTGGGCCAACGCTTTATCCCCAAGAATATCGGTTATGCCGTGGTCACCAGCGGTCTGGCGGATGTGTTTGTCAGCAAGCTCAAACGCAGCGGGCGCATGATCGGCTACCAGGTGCTGCCGGTGGAAGGGGTGCCGATGGATGTCAACACGATCACCTTCCTGATCAACCCGGCCTACACCATGGCGGGCAGTCTCGACGGCATGACCGGCAGCCGCGCCACCAGCGAGCGCTTCTTCCGCCATGTGCCGGAGATGCGCAGCCAGTATGGCTCGCTCTACCCGGCCAGCTACTTCCGCTTGAAAGAGGCCTATGATCTCAAGGCGCAGATCGATGAGCAGGACAAATTACACCAGGCTTACTTCAATCAGTTCAACGCCGGCCTGGTGGATGAAACATCGCTCAACCGCCAGGTGGATGACTCCAGCCGCGATGGCGGCGCGGTGGGCGTCAACAGCCCGGATCGCAGCGGTGGCGAAAGCGATGATGCGATCAAAGAGTTGGACAAGAAGATCGAAGCCAAGCAGAAGGAGATTGACGAGCTGAAAAAGGCCAGCCCACTCAATCAACCGGAGGTGGACAAACAGCAAAAAGAACTAGAGGGTCTGCAACAGAATAGACGCGAACACGAGCAGGCTGGCCGCACCAAAGAGGGCGAACAACGCCAGAACGACATCGCCAAGAAACATAGCGATCTCTCGGCACGCGCCAATGCCTCGGAGAGCTTTGCCAGTTGGCAAAAAAAGATGGAGAATCTGCAAGTCCGCGCCGGTAAACGCAACATCGTCAACACCTACGTCTGGGATGGCGATGGTGGTTTCCACGCCGAAGAGCAGCAGTTTGCCAGCACGGTGGAACACACGGTGGGCGGGTCGTTTGATATGGGCTTTGCCATCGGGGGTGAAGGGGCATTCGCAGTGGGTGGGGTCGCCGTTGGATTGACTGCCATGGCCAAGGTCAGCATGACCCAGACGATGAACAAGACCGAGCGCGGCAGCAAGGGGCTGGAGCTGCACGTCGATCTGAGCGGCGTCGAGAGCCGCGGCATCACCGACTATCGCGACTACCCGATTCTGCCCGGCGAGAAGGTCGATCGCTACCGCTTTATGAGCTTCTTTCTGGAGAACAGCACCAACCACTGGCACGACTTCTTCAACTACGTCATAGACCCCGAATGGCTGGCCAGCAACGATGAGGAGGCGCGCGCGCTGCGGCAAGCGCAGAGCGCGCGGCCCAACAAAGTCTGGCGGGTGCTCCACCGCGTGACCTATGTCGAGCGCCCGGCGCTGATGGGCTTTGGCCGCAGTGTGGTCAAGAGCGACGAAGCTGCTGACGACATCCGGGCGCTGCGTGATCAACTGACGGATTTGCAGGGCAAGGTGGCGACTCTACAGAAAGAGATCAATGAGAAGCTGGATCAACTATTGACCAGGAAGGCATAGCGCCGCGGGTGGTCAGAATCTCAGGAAGAGCTGTCACGCAGGCGCTCAGCCCGCATGGCAGTTCTTCCTGAAGGGAAGCTTCCAAGTCAGTTACCCATGCCCCGCGGGCGCGACCGGGGATAAAAACAGGCAATCCGTGGCGATCTGTGTTCATCCGCGGCCTATTCTCGGGTTAGCCATTCGGCGCCGGCGCTTGCACCACCGGCAGCAGCGCGGTCAGCGCCGCGATCAGGCGCTCAATATCGGCCTGGTCGTTGTACGCCTGCACCGACACACGCACGAAAGGCTCCCCATTCCAGGTGATGATCGGCGCCTCGACACGCCATTCGTCCCACAGGCGCGCCTTGAGCGCGGCCGTGTCGCACGCGGGCAGGCGGATCGCCGCCATCTGGCGAAACCATTCCGGCGCGTCCGGGCAGATGGACGCCAGGCCGGTCAGGCCGTTGATGCGTTGCCGCACCTCCCTGACCAGTTCGTGACAGGCCAGACGCATCTGCTCCCAGTCGTGCGTCGCCTGGAAATCAATCGCCGCCGGCACCGCCAGGTAGGCGGCAATGTCCTGCGTGCCTGTCCATTCGAGGTAATCCACGAACGGTGACGGGCCGGGCGTCTCGCTTTCCCAGCCCCAACTCACCACCAACGGCTCGATCAGATGCTGCACCTCAGGCCGGCCGAAGAGGAAGCCTGCGCCCTTGGGCGCGCACAACCACTTGTGGCAGTTGCCGGTGTAGAAATCCGCGCCCAGGCCGGCCAGGTCGAGCGCAATCTGGCCCGGCGCGTGCGCGCCATCCACCACGGTCAGGATGCCGGCCGCGCGCGCCCGCTGACAAATGTCCTTGACCGGCCAGGTCAGCGCGGTGGGCGAGGTGATGTGGCTGAGGAAGATGATGCGCGTGCGCGGGGTAACGCCGGCCCAGAGTTGCGCGATCATCGCCTCAGGCGTGGTCGTTGGCAGGGTGATCGGGGCGTTGCGGTAGATGGCGCCCTGTTTGCGACACAGCAGCCGCCAGGTGCGATCCATGGCGCCGTACTCGTGATCGGTCGCCAGCACCTCGTCGCCCGGCGCCAGGGCCAGGCTGCGCGCCACGATGTTGATGCCGGTGGTGGCGTTGGGCACGAAGACGAGGTCATCTGCGCCCGCGCCCACGTACGCGGCCAGGCGGGCGCGAGCCTGCGCCATCAGCCCGTTGAAACGTCGCCCCAGGAATTCCACCGGCTGCGCTTCAAGCTGGCGTTGCCAGGCCTGATAGGCCGCGAACACGGGTCGCGGGCACGCGCCAAAGGAGCCATGATTGAGAAACGTCATGTCCGGGCGCAGCAGGAACAGTTCTTCGAGGTGCATGATTACTCCAGTTCTCCGAGCCAGATCTGCTTGAATGCCCGCAGCGGACCGAGATTGACCCAGGCTGCTTGACTGGGTAACTTGCCCGTTTGCTGGGAGGCAATGACCGGGAAATACCAGCTTTGCGCCAGCAGCGGTGTATCTTCCAACGGCCCACACGCGGCGCCCTGGCACTGCCGCAGCGCGCTCAACTGCTGATGCAGCCCGCGCAGCAGGCCGGCATCGGCGCTTGCGTAACGGTTTTCCAGTTCGTACGGATCGAGGATCAGGTCGTAGAACTCGTGCTCGCCGGTGGTGTACTCCACATACAAAAACTGCGGCGTGCGCAAAGCCTCATAGGTGGGCGGATCGCCAATCTCCAGGGTCTTATGTTCGATGAGGACACAGGCGCGCCAGTCCTCCACAGCCGGCGGATCGGATGCCAACAGCGGAAGCAGGGAACGCCCTTCGACAAAATCGGGTGGGACGACGCCGGCCAGGGCGGCGAAGGTGGGCGCGAGGTCGGTGTTGAGCGTCAGATGGGCGCGACTTGCACCCGCGGGCACGCCCGGCCCGATCACAAACAGCGGCACGCGAATGTCTTCCTCGTACGCGGTGGTCTTGCCGGCCGGCAGGCGGTGTTGTCCCTGGTGATAGCCATTGTCCGACGTGAAAAAGAGGTAGGTGTTGGAGATGGCCCCGCTGGCCTGTAAGGCGCCGATGAGGCTGGCGACCATCTCGTCAACGGCCTGCAGCGAGCGCAGGCGGTTGCGATACTCGCGGTCAATTTCGGCAAGATCGCTGCGGTTGAGGCGCCGTCGTGTACTGACCCAGGCCGGCTTGTCGCTGACATCCTCCTCGTCGAAGGAGGGGCCTTGCGGCGCCTGCACATTGGCGAAGAGGCGTGCGTGACGCGGCGCCGGCGTGGACGGCTTATGCGGCGCATAAGGCGCCAGGTAGACGAAAAAGGGTGCGCCCTGGGGCATCTCCTGCGCCAACGCGACGCTGCGCGTGATGAAGCTGGTGGCCTGCCGGCCCAGCACATCGGTCAGGTAGTCCTCCGGCGCCGTGCCGTGATGCACGATGGCCCCATTCTCGTTGAGATCATAGTCGAAGAACTGATAGGGGCCGTTGCGCACCGTCGCATACCACTCGTCCCAGCCCGGCGGCACATAGGTCTCGCTGGCCGTCTCCGGGTAGTTGTTGAGATATTTGCCAAACAGGGCGGTGCGGTAGCCAGCATCGTGCAGCCAGGTAGCCACTGTGGACTGCTCCAACCCGAGCTGGTAGACCAACTCAAAGCCGCCATCGGGAGCGCGGTTGGTGTAGATATGATGGCTGTGCGTGTACTGACCGCGCAGAAACGTGGTGCGCGAGGGGCAACAGACCGAATTGGTGACGAACGCCTGGGTGAACGTCAGCCCCTGCCCTCGCAGCAGAGCCTGCACCTGCGGCATGGCGCTCACACTGGCGGCGTCCAGGTCATCGGCGACGATGAAGAGGATGTTGGGGCGAGAGGCGGGCGCCGCGGCCGGGGTGGGCGTCACCGCTGGAGTCGGCGTCGGCGCGATGCTGGCGGTGGTTGGGGTCAGCAGCGGTCGGTCAGGCGTCGTGACCGGCTGAGCGGGTTGAATACAGGAACTGAGCAGAATGACCAGGGTGAGTAAGCGAAGCAAGGGCCAGGTGGCATGGCTCGATCTGTGCATGATGTCTCCGTGTACTGGATTGCGGCGGCAAGTATAGCACGAAGCGCCAGCATCGCCAAGCATGATGAGTTGCTCTCCCCTGCCAAACGTGTTATCATAATCGGCATGAGCGATATTCTCCTTCTGATCGGCGTCATCTTGCCGCCGCCGGCCTTGGACATGCTGGGCGCGGTGCGTGATGAGTTCACGGTGCAGACGCCCTACGGCCCGGCCGGGCCATTTGCCCGCCGCGACCAGGTCCTCGTACTGCCCTATTCCGGTTTGCCTGACCGCACCGACCCCCGGGCCACGTTGTGGGCTGCCAAAGACGTGGGCATCACGCGGCTGATCGGTTGGGACGCGGTCATCGGTCTCAACCCGCTGCTGCACCGGGGCAGCCTGCTCGTGCCGGACGACTTCATTGATTGGACGCGCCATCAGCCGACCACCTTTTTCGAGCGTCGCGGCCTGGGCTACCTGGCGCAGATGCCGGCCTTCTGTCCGCAGTGCCGCCAGGCGCTGCTGCACGCGCTGCCGGAGGCCGCGACCGTGGGCACTTACCTGGGCTTCGACGGTCCGCGCCGCGAAACTGCGGCCGAGGCGCGCCTGTTTCGGGCCTGGGGCGCCGACATCCTGGGTCTCAACCTGGTGCCGGAGGTCATTTTGGCCAAGGAGCTGGAGATGTGCTTCGTTGGCTTGACCACGGTGGTGGAGCCGGGCGCCGATCACCTGCCGGGCGTGGGTCATGGCGGCGGTCAGTCGGCCCTCAGCGGCGAGCACAGCGGCGAATTTCGCCTGGCCTTGCGCCGTGTGTTGGAGGCACTGCCGGGTATTGTGACGGCCCTGCAAGGCCCGCGCACCTGTCCGTGCAGTCAGAGCCAGGCGGGGTCACGCAGCCGCGGCGCGCTGGGCGCAGATTGGAAGACCTGGTTTTAATCCGAAGCCTGGCCGACGGCGTCGTCACGCCGGAGGCATGACCTACGATGGGTTTACCTCACGGCAGGAAGAAGAAGGCCAGGGCGACGATGATGTAGAGCGCCAGGAGCTGTGCGCCCTCCAGCCAGTTCGATTCTCCATCGAGCGAGACGAAGGCCGCGATCAGCGCGGCCGCGAACAGCGTGATGATCTCGAACGCGTTGAAGACGAGAGTCAGCTCATTGCCAAAGAGCAGGCTGATGAAGACCAGGATGGGCGCCACGAAAAGCGCAATCTGCAAACTGGAGCCGACGGAAATGCCCAGGCTGAGGTCCATCTGGTTCTTGAACGCGACCTGCACCGCCACCAGGTGTTCGGCGATGTTGCCCACGAGCGGGATGATGATGATGCCCAGGAAGAACTCGGACACGCCCAGGACTGCCACCGTTGGCTCCACCGCGCCTACCAGGATTTCGCTCAGCCAGGCGATGAAAACCGTGGCGACGGTCAGGACCAGCAGCGAGGTGCGCACTCTCCAGACCGGCCCGTTGTGCTGATCGTGCTGGTCATGGCCTTCATCTTTCTGGCGGAAGCTGAACAGAACGCCGGAGAGATAAAGGACGATCATCACGACGGCCATCCAGAGGCTGAGCGCGTCCACCGACAGGGGGTGGGCCTGATCGGTGCTGAACGCGAAGAGCGATGGAATTGCCAGCGCGGCCGTGGCCAGCAGAAGCTGCGTGGCGTTGACCCCGGCCAGGCTGCGGTTGAAGCGCTGATGGCCGTGTTTGAGTCCGCCCACCATCAGGCTAAGGCCCATGATGAGCAGCATGTTGCCGATGATCGAGCCGGTAATCGAAGCCTTGACCAGGTCGAACAGTCCGGCGCGCAGGGCGAAGATGGTAATGATCAGTTCAGCGGCATTGCCCAACGTGGCGTTGAGCAAACCGCCCACGCGCGGCCCGGTATGCACCACCAGGTGCTCTGTGGCTTCACCTAACAGCCCGGCCAGCGGCACCACCCCCAGGGCCGACAGCGCGAACACGAGCAGCGGGTTCCAGTGCAGCAGTTCGCCCAGAATGGCCAGCGGCACAAACACGAGCAGAATCTTCAAATACTTCATCCAACCGTCTCCTCTTCTTCATCTCATTTCTTGCGGGCGCAGTAGTCCAAGCCCTGGCGCGCCTGCGGAATCTCAGGGTTGATGTCCAAAGCCTTGCGTAGCCAGGGAACCGCGTTCTGGCAGTCTTCCGGCTCCTTGTACAGGTAGGACAGGCCCAATTCATAGTAATACTCGGTGGTGGCCTGGTTCAGGGCGATGGCGCGCTCGAAATACTCAACCGCCTTCTCGTAATTGCGCCGCAGGTAGTAGGCCACCGCGAGATGCCCGTAGGCCGGCCCATACTCCGGGTCAACCTGCAGCGCCCTTTCCAGGGAGATCACCGCCCGATCTGGTGCCCCGGCCAGGATATGCCCCCAGCCCAGGGCATCGTAGCCATCTGCGCTCTTGGGGTTGACGTTCACCGCGCGTTGAAACTCGGCCAGCGCCTTTTCGTAGTCGCTCAAAGCCAGGTAAACCCAGCCCTTGCCCACGTACAGGTAGCCCAGCTTGGGGTGGAGATCAATCGCTTTTTGATACGCGGTCAGCGCCTCCTCGCGACGTCCCTGTTGATCGAGAACGTAGCCCAGGTTGCGCCAGCCTTCGATGCTCTTCTCGTCGAGCTTGACGGCCGTCTGCGCCGCCTCCAGCGCCAGCGCCCAGATACCTTTGTCAATGTAGATCTCCGCCAGGTAGGCATGGGCCTCGGCCAGATTAGGGTCGTTGTCCAACGCCTCCAGCGCGGTCTGCAGGGCCTCATCGTACTGCTTGTTCCAGTCTTGCGCCATACTGAGCACGGCCAGATTCTGGGCGCTCTGCGGATTGATCTCCACCGCCTTTTGCGCCAGCGCGACGGCCTTGCCAGCATGGCCGCGCAGCGCCTCCAGCTTGGCCTGCCAGCGCAGGGCTTCGTCATTCTCCGGTTCCAGCGCGGCGACCGCGGCGTAGGCCTCGCTCGCCTCGACGATCTGGCCGTTGGCGTACAACGATTCGGCGTCCGCCAGGAACGAGAGCGCACTACGGGTAGGCGTGGGGGTCGGCTCGGGTGGCACCAACGGGTTGCGCAGCTCGATCAGGCCGGTCTGCTGATTGATGGCGTAGGCAGCCCCCACCAGCAAGATCAGGCCTACCAGGAGGAGTAGAGGTGAACGGCGCTTGCGCCGGCGGCGATCAATATACATGGACAGCCAGCGTCAGTGCGACAAACATGACTGGTAAATCCCTCGTGCCTGCCATCAGTGTGACAGAATCTGTGACAGGAAGAGCTTGGTGCGGTCTTCGGTGGGGTGATTGAAGATGTCCGCGGGCGTGCCGCTCTCCACAATCTGTCCGTTGTCGAAAAAGAACATGCGGTTGGCAACGGCCCGCGCAAATCCCATCTCGTGTGTCACCACCAACATGGTCATACCGCTGCGCGCCAGCTCGACCATCACATCCAGCACTTCCTTGATCATCTCCGGGTCGAGCGCAGAGGTCGGTTCGTCGAACAGCATGATCTTGGGCTGCATGGCAAGCGCCCGCGCAATCGCCACACGCTGCTGCTGGCCGCCAGACAGTTGGCCGGGGAATTTGCGCGCCTGATCGGGGATGCCGACGCGCACCAACAGCTGCATGGCGGTCTCCTCAGCTTTGGCGCGCGGCCAGCGGCGCACCCAAACGGGCGCCAGGGCCACATTGTCCAGCACGGTCAGGTGGGGAAACAGATTGAACTGCTGAAAGACCATGCCGGTGTCGCTGCGGATGCGCTCGATATTGCGCACATCGTGAGTCAATTCGACACCATCTATCGCGATCTGCCCGCGCTGATGCTCCTCCAGGCGGTTGAGGGTGCGGATGAAGGTAGATTTGCCGGAGCCAGACGGGCCAAAGATGACAATCACCTCGCCTTTGCTCACCTCCATGTTGATGCCGCGCAGGACATGAAACTGCCCGTACCATTTGTGGACATCCCGACAGACAATGATTGGATCGTGCGTGCCTTCAGTGCTTTGACTCATGCTCTTGCTTACTCCTTGATGGGGTGTGCGTTTCAGCGCACGCCCACGCCCAGCGCCGTCTCCAGGCGTTGGCTGACCGCCGACATCAGATAACAGAAAATGCCGTACAGCACAGAGATGAACAGGTAGACCTCGGTCTGCAGGCCCAGGAAGTCAGGCTGCGCCAGCACCGCCTTGGCAATGCCCAGCAGTTCCAGCAAGCCGACGATGACCACGAGCGAGGTATCTTTGAACAGGGAGATGAATTGGCCGACCAGCACAGGAATGATGGCACGCAGCGCCTGCGGCAGGACGATGAGCAGCATCGTCTTGAAGCCGCTCAAGCCCAGCGCGTGCGCTGCTTCAACTTGCCCCTGCGGAATGGACTGCAAGCCGCCGCGCACGTTTTCGGCCAGGTAGGCTGCGCTGAAGATCGTGACGCCGGCCATGGCCCGAATCACGCGGTCAATCGTCATGCCTTCCGGAAGGAAGAGCGGCAGCATCAACTGCGACATGAAGATGATGCTGACGAAGGGCACGCCGCGCACCAGTTCGATGAAGGCGACTGACAGCGCGCTGATGATGGGTAACTGCGAGCGTCGGCCAAGCGCCAGCAGCACCCCCATGGGAAACGAAAACACGATACCGACCACGGTCAGCAGGAAGGTCAGCAGCAGGCCGCCCCACAGGTTGGTGGGCACCGGCGGCAGCACGCTCTTGTCACCGCCAAAGCCGCTGATCAGGAGAATGACCAGGGGGAAGTAGATTGCCCAGATGAACGGGACGGCGCGACGGGTCAGTCTCGGGCTGAGGCGGCCCAGGCCAAAGCCGAGCAAGCCGGCTCCACCGACCGCGGCCAGCGCCATCCGGTTGACCAGGGCACTGGGTAGGAGCATGAATGCGACGGGAAGCGCCAGCAGCAGCAGGCCGGGAATACGACGGCCATACACCCAGATGCCCCAGGTGACGCCGATGATGAAGGCCAGGATGGCGATACACAGCCAGACCCGCCAGATGTGAGCGGCCGGGTATTGGCCCACCATGAACAGGCGCAGGTTGGTGGTGATCACCGCCCAGCGCGCCTGGGTGAAGACCCAGATCAACAGGCCGCGACCGAGGGTAAACACGAGGTAGAACGCGACCAGGGTGAACAGCGCATCGTACCAGGCGCCAAACAGATTTTTGCGCAGCCAGCCGAGCGCCGAATAGCGCTCGGTAGGCGGCGGTAAGACGGCAGTCGTCGCGTTGGAATAGCTCATGGTTCAGCGCTCCACCAGGCGTACACGTTGGTTATACCAGTTCATGGCCGCGGCTGTCAGCAGGCTCGCCGCCAGGTAAAGGCCCATGATGATGGCGATCATTTCGACGGCGCGACCGGTTTGATTGATGACGGTGCCTGAGATGGCAAATAAGTCGGGGTAGCCGATGGCGACGCCCAGGGTTGAGTTCTTGATCAAGTTGAGATATTGACTGGTGAGCGGCGGGATGATGACGCGCAGCGCCTGGGGGAAGATAATCAGGCGCAGAATCTGGTTGCCAGTCAGGCCCAGGGCGCTGGCGGCTTCACGTTGCCCTTTGGAGACGGCCTGGATGCCGGCGCGCACGATTTCGCCGATGAAGGCGGCCGTGTAGATGACCAGGCCCAAGAGGAGGGCGAGAAATTCGGGGGTGAAGACGCGGCCGCCGCTGAAGTTGAGGCCCTGGACGGCCGGAAGATCAAGGCGCAGGGGTGACTGAGGCATGACGAACCAGCCGAGGACGGCGATCACGACGAAGGCGAGCAGACTGAGAGAGAAAACCGGCTGCGGACGGTCCAGGCGGCGGCTGCGCTGGCGGACCATCAGCGCGGTGACGATGGCGCCAACAACGGCCAGCATCAGCATGAGCAGATAGAGACGCGCCGATGCGGTGGGAATTCCCCAGGGCATGGACACCCCGCGATTGCTAAGAAAGATCGGTCCCGGCAACTCGATGGCCTGACGGACGCGGGGCAGTTTGAGAAAGAAAGCGGAGTAGATGAAAATCAGCAGAACAAGCAGCGGCACATTGCGCATGGCTTCGACGAAGAGGCGCGCCATGCGATTGACGAGGAAGTTTTCGGACAGGCGAGCCAGGCCCACGAGGATGCCGAGCACGGTGGCGAGCAGGACGCCGACCGCACAGATCACCAGCGTGTTGAGCAGGCCAACCTGCAGGGCACGGCCAAAGGTGTCGGTGTTGGTGTAGGTGATCAGCATCTCGCCGATGTCGAAGCCGGCGGAATCGCTCAGAAAGTTGAAGCCGAGGGCGATGCCCTGCTTGCGCAAGGATGCGACCATGTTGCGCGCCAGAAGGAAAGCGAAGCCGGCGATGATGACCATCACCAGAACTTGGGTGGCAACCTTGAGAAAGCGCTCATCGCGCCAAAACGAGCGACTGAGAGCCGGGCGGCCAGGCGATGGTTGAGCGGACATGACGGTTCACCGTGTGTGGAAAAAGCCAGGAGCAGATGACCAGTCGGCCATCTGCTCCTGGCAGAGTGGGTCGGGAATCAACGGAACGGCGGGCTGTAGAGCAGACCACCGTTGGCGTACAGACTGTTCAAGCCACGGGGAATGGCTGTCTTAGTCGCAGGGCCAAGATTGCGATCGTAGATCTCGCCGTAGTTGCCCACGCCCTTGATGACATTGACCGCCCAATCTTTGCTGAGACCGAGTTTGGCGCCCAGGTCAACCTTTTCGTCCGCGCCCAACAAGCGCCGCATCTCCGGCGTCTTCGGGTTGGCTGCCATGTCGGTCACATTGGCGGTAGTGACGCCAAACTCCTCGCCGGCGATCGTGGCAAAGACCGTCCACTTGACGATGTCGAACCACTGGTCGTCGCCCTGGCGCACCATGGGGCCGAGCGGCTCCTTGGACATCGTGACATCAAGGATGACATTGTCGTCGGGGTTGGCCAGGACCGAGCGCCGGGAAATGAGGCCGGACTTGTCGGTGGTGACGGCATCACAGCGGCCTTCGGCGTAGGCGGCAAAGGTCGAATTGGCATCGTCGAAGACGGCCGGTGTGTACTGGATCTTACGTGCCGTCATTTGGTCGGCCAGGTTGAGCTCGGTGGTGGTACCCTTCTGGACACAAATGGTGCCGCTGGCGAGGTCTTCCAGCTTGGTGGCGTTGAGGCTCTTGGGCACCATCATGCCCTGGCCGTCGTAGAAGGTGGTGGCAACGAAGTTACCGCCGTTGTCGGTGTCGCGCACGAGCGTCCAGGTGGTATTGCGGATGAGCACATCAATCTCACCGCTCTGCAGGGCCGGGAAGCGCTGCTCGGCGGTCACCGGGCGATACTCGATCTTGCTAACATCGTTGAAGATGGCGGCGGCCAGGGCCTTGCAGAAGTCAACATCGAAGCCGGCATAGGCGCCAGACGAATCCACGAAGCCAAAGCCGGGCACCTGCGAGTTGACGCCACAGATCAACTTGCCACGCGCGGTGACCTTCTTGAGTGTTTCACCGAAGCCGGGCGCCTGGGGCGCCGGAGGCGCCGGGGCCGGGGTTGCCGGCGCCACGGTTGCCGCGGGCTGCGCGGGAGCTTCGACCACGCGCGTCACTTCGACCATGCGTGTCACTTCGACGACACGCGTGACTTCGACCGTTTGGGGAGTGCTCGGGTTGCTGCATGCGGTGAGCAAAATAGCCAGGACCAACAGAACAGGAATGAGTTTACGAGACATCGGTTCTCCTCCGTGAGGGTAAATAGGTTCGCAAAGGTTCAAGCGAGACATGGGACCAGACGTTGTGCGCGCAGCCATCTCCTTTCTTGAGGGGGAAACTTGAGGGGGAAACGCATTCGGTTTCATCTTGGGGCAGGGGAAAAGGATGGGTGAATTATAGAGACATGAAACTAAAAGTCAAGTTTACTGGTAACTGCCCCCAAATTTTGCCTCTTGACAGATCGCCGCGCGCGTGGTATGCTATGACCAGTCAACAACTCTGTTCCCCCGCCTTCCGAGTCGCCCCCCGCCGCCGGAAGTCCCTGGCGAGAGTTCTCTCTCTCCCGCCCGCGACCTCCTTCAGCAGTCAGGAAAATGTCCCTGACCCCATCCGTTTCGATTGCTGCACGAAAGGAGTCCGTTGTTATGTTACGTCGCTCTTCTACTTTCTCTTTTCTATCTTCACCACACCTTCCTGTCTCGCGACTGACGGCGCGTCCGCTGCTGGTCGTCCATCTGCTGGTGGTTTGCAGCTAAATTCACCGTGGTCATCACCAACACCCTGGCCGACCGCGACCTGCGCGGGCTGGTGGTATTGATCGGTTACCAGATTACCTATGGCCTGATTACATCCCCTGCGGAGTTGGGTGACACACTCAGACGAGATCTCGGCCCACTGGGCCCTGGCAGCCGCGGTAGGCTTCAGCAGATGGAAGCGAACTACGGAAAATTGCGAGGTTCACCATGAACAAGCAGATGGCTGCTGGCGAAACCACAGTGAACGGCATGAGCAGGCGTTTATTCATCGTCAACCTGGCATTGTTGCTGGCGATCTCATGCGGATGCACCCTACCGATTTCGATCGCCAGGTTGCGAAAACCAGACTTGTCGAAATACACCACGCCCCTGGACTCGGAAACGATCCAGGATATCTGTATGAACTTCGAGATCAAGGACAACCGTTTATGCACACAAGATCGGCCCGTGTATGCTCCTGATTTCTTCCCGATTATTCTTTCGACATTCGAACGCGGGGTATCCACGCGTGATGACGTCAAAGCCAAACTAGGGCGTTATGAGTATGGATGTGAACCACCCACTTATGAGCCAAGTTCGGAACTGACCTATTACGTCTGCAGCTACGATCTTAAAGGTGATCGAGTATTTTTTGTGGGGATTTGGTACCTGGATAACGATGTTGTCTGGCGCATGACCGGCACAATAGGTGATGATTAGTGATCGCTACGCTTACAGCGAGGTGCGCCCTCATCATACATCACGCTGGTCTGTAGTGCAGAAAACCGGCTGACTGCGATGACCGGGGGCGTCACGGCCAGCTATGTGTACGACGGCGACGGCAACCGGGTCAAGGAGACCATCGGTCCGGTTTTCGGCCACGAATTGCACGAATTGACACGAAAAGACCCTGGAATTCGCGCAAATTAGTGAAATTCGTGGCAGAGAAAGCTGGGCGGATCTTTGCCACGAATTGCACAAATTGACACGAAAAGACCCTGGAATTCGTGCAAATTAGTGAAATTCGTGGCAGAGAAAGCTGGGCGGATTCTTGCCACGAATTGCACAAATTGACACGAAAGGCCCCTGGAATTCGTGCAAATTAGTGAAATTCGTGGCAAAGAAAGCCGGGCGCACGGTGGGCGGCGTGACCTACACGCTGGTCTATGATGCGGAGAACCGGCGTGCAGCAGGTGAAGCAGGGAAGCACGGTGCTGGCCAGCTACACCTATGACGCCGACGGCGCCCGCGTCAAGGCGGTGATTGGGAGCAGCACCACCGTCTACGTCGGCAGCCTGTACGAGCAGACGACCACCGGCAGCAGCACGACCATCACGAAGTACTACCAGGCCGGCGGTCAGCGCATTGCGCTGCGGGTCAACGGGGTGGTGCGCTGGCTGACCCGATCATCTGGGCAGCACGGTGCTGACGTCAGGTGCGGATGGCAGAAAGGCTGACGCGAAAGGTTTTGGTGGGAATCTGCGGGGTCTGCACGATGGCGGCCGGCAGCGGCTGCGGGGAATAGATGGCGCACAGGGTGTTGGAGACATGATAGAGATGGGGACGCTGCGCGGGCGGGCAGCCATCCAGAATGCCGGCCAGGATGTGCCATTGGATGCTGTAACGGGTATGGCCGTAGTCATGCCAGACAATCATGGCGTCAGGGCCGCGCAGCATCCTGAAGGCGTTTTGGGTGTCAATGCGCACACTATCATGGGTGTGGTCGCCATCCACAAAGATCAGGTCGAATTTCTCCGGCAGGCTGGCGTAATCGAACGTGCGCGAGTCGTGCCCGATGTGGGTGATGTTGGGCAGGCTTTTGGAGTAGAAGCCGTGGGCTGCAATCAACTCCTGGTGATAGCCGCTCTGCCGCATTTCGTCCGCCGACAGGCTGATCGAGACACAGGCGGCGGCTACCGACGCCACATTGGCCACGCTCTCGCCGCGCCAGGCGCCGATCTCCAGGTAACGACATTGGGGGAAGCGCCGCGCCAACGCCTTGAGCAGGGCCAGGTCGGTCAGGAGGGAGGTGCCTTCCAGGAAACTGACCGGTTCCACGGTCTCCTCGAAACCGGGCAGCAGATCGAGCAGGTCCACCGTCGGCAGGCCGTCACCCAGGCCGTAAGTCTGCGTGACGTAGGCGCGTTCTTCGGCGCGATGGTCAATCAAATTGCCCAAACGCCGCGGATCTTGTGCCAACAGCCTGAGCACTTTCCACAGGGTTCTCAATTGGGCGCGACGGGAGATCGGTTGCGTCACGGTCAGTGCGTTCTGCATCGGATCACCTCTCAGGCGGTCTCTGCGTCAAATTTGTAGCCAAGCCCGCGCACGGTGAGCAGACAGGTTGGATTGTTGGGATCCACTTCGATTTTGCTGCGCAAGCGGCGCATGTAAACCGCAATCTGATTGGCGTAGCCGTCGTAGCCATAACCCCAGACATTGTCCAACACCTGGTCGTGACTGAGAATGCGGCCGGCGTTGCGCACCAGGTAGTGCAGCAGGCGGAACTCGATGGGGGTCAGTTCGGCGACCTTGCCACTGGGCATGAACACCTTGTTGCCCACCGGATCGAGCCGGAAATTGCCCACGGTGAGAAAACCGGCGTCACTGTCACCAAAGCCAAAAGCCTCGGCTCGGCGCAGTACGGCGCGCACGCGAGCCAGAAGCTCGGTCGGGTCGAAGGGCTTGGACAGGTAATCATCCGCGCCCACGTCAAGGCCAACCACGCGATCGGCCGTTTCGCCCTTGGCGGACAGGATCAGGATAGGCACTTGCATCGTGCGCCGGATGCGCCGGCAAACTTCCAGGCCGTCCATGTGCGGCATCATGACATCGAGGATGACCAGGTCAGGCGCCTCGCGCTCGACAATGTCCAGTGCCGCGGGGCCATTGGACGCGGTGAGCACGGTGTATCCCTCTTCGCGCAGTAGGAACGAGATCATCTTGACACTGGGTGCATCATCATCAACGACCAGGATGCGCATGAAATCCTCCGTGCATCAGGCTGCATGGCCCAACAGCGGGCCAAAGACTGGCAGCATTATAATCGAAAATGGCCGTTCTACCAAGCAGGCCGCAACTCCAAATACCACGCACATCGGAGCCGGGCGGCGGATTGGCCGCCGGCGCGGTCAATCTGCCGTCATGAGCTTGCCCTGTCAGCCGCGCAGCGCCCAGAGTAGGGCGGCGATCAAGAGGCTCCAGGCGGCCGCATCGGCCAACGGCAGCGCGGCTTTCCTGGACTTGAGGTCAGCCTCCAGTTTGTGCCTTTGCAGCGCGGCGATGACCTGCCGATCGGCCCACAGATGCAACTGCTGGCGAGCCACCTGGATGAGCAACAGGGCCACGAGAATGGTCAAGATCAGGGTCGTTGGCATATGAGTACCTCCTGCGCGTGCGCCGTAACCGGCCGATTGACCGATGCGTTACATGGGTGATGGGTCATACCCTAAACCGTTCCTTTTGTGTCAAATTAACACGAAGACTCATGAGAAAAAAACCAGCAAAAGCTGGGTCAGATTGATTTGTGTATCTATGACACTAATTGTATCTCAGACGTGTGGAATTGTCAAACGCGCCACGGCAGCGGTCATCACGGGAAACGGCGGCGGGCCTGCTCCATCTCGATGGCCTGTGCGCTGAAGCGATAGAGGCGCGCGGGCCGGCCAGGCCCTTCGTTGGTGCCACCTGTTTCTTCAAGCACGTCGGCGGCCAGGATCTTGCGGCGGAAATTGCGTTTGTCCAGGCCCTCGCCCAGGATGATCTCGTAGGCGGCCTGCAATTCACTGAGCGTGAAGGCTTTGGGCAGCAGCATGAAGCCGAGCGCGGTGTACTCGAGCTTCCAGCGCAGGCGACGCAAGGCATATTCAAGGATCTTGGCATGATCGAACGCCAGCGGGGGTTGGTTGTAGATGGACCACCAGGCGGCAGCGGACGCGTCGGTGGCGCTGCGCAACTGAATGTGGGCGGCCTGTTCGGCGCTGAGAAGGGCAAAATAGGCCACGGTGATCACGCGCGTGCGCGGGTCACGCAAGGGATCGCCGAAGGTGTACAGTTGCTCCAGGTACACGTCACGGACGTTGGTCTCTTCGGCTAGTTCGCGCAGGGCGGCCTCTTCCAGCGGTTCATCGTAGCCAACGAAGCCGCCGGGAATGGCCCAGTGATCCTCGAAAGGCCAGTTCTTGCGCTTGATGAGGAGCACTTTGAGATCGTTGTCAACAAAACGAAACAGGATGACGTCCACCGTGACGGAGACCTGCCGGTACTGGCGGATATTGTAGCTTCCCGGAGAAGCGTCCGGAGCGGTTGCAGTGGCATCTTTGTTCATACGATTACACTTTCAGGCTTCGAGGTTTTTATCATGGCCAGTTGGCTGAATCATCTGCGCTTGCGCCCGGTGGGGCGCGTTGCCCAGTCGTCGTTTGTCGGTTATAATCCAGGGTACGTTGTTACCAGGCTCGGTCAGGGAGTTGCTATGCTCTTTTCGCGTCAAGAGATGATTCGCCGTATCGGCCTGTTGCGATCGGCCAAGCTAATTTTCGATCTGCTCGTCGCCGCGCTGCTACTTTGGCAGGGGTGGGGATGGCTACCGTTGCTCGTGCTCAGCGCCGATGTCGCCATCCTCTGGTTGCTTTATCCACGGCTTAGTCAGAGACAACCGGTCGCAGCCGTTTTGACCACGCTGCTGTTGACCGCTCTGCTCGTGCTGGCTGCTCTCTATGATCGCCCTGCCCTGGCGCCGCTGCTGCTGGCGTTCAATGTGCCGCTCCCGGCTGTGGCGGCCGTGGCTCTCGGTTCGGGCGTGGCCGTCCTGGCAGCCGCCGGTCTGGCCACCCTCGCCACCGTGGCCGCGATGGCGCTGGCCTGGCAGTTGCTGGGAGAAGGCGCGCCCGTTCTGTTGACCTGGGCCGCCCTGACTGTGGGCGCTATCTGGTTGCAGGCGCTGGCTCTACGCCAGTTTGTGTTGGAAGAACGACGTCAGCGCACCCCCTTCGATGCGGCTGCATCCATCGCCAACGGACTGACGGTGGTGACGGTCAATGACGCGATCTTCGAGACGCCGACCGAAGTCCTCGCGAAACTATTGCGGCGTCAGGCCGATAACAGCGGTGTACGCTGGCTGGTGCTGGACCTGGCGACCTCCACGCCTGTAACGCCGACCGAAATCGAGCGCCTCACCCAGGCGGCGCGCAACGTGGCCAATTGCAAGGTGGTGCTGGCACGCGTACCGGCCGCTGCGACTCTGCAACCCGGGGCGCCCCTCGCGCTGCTCAAGCGGCTGGACCACTTCGCCACGGTCACCCAGGCTGTCGAAGTCGGCCTGCGTCACCTGGGTTGGGTGCATCCGGCCACCACGCCCGAAGCTCGTGAGGCCCGTCAACCCATCCGCATCCCCACCTCGGTTGTGAGTGAAGATTGGTGGGACGCGGGATAGGAAAAATCGGAAAAACCCTATCTCAGCAACAGGCTGTCAATCTCCTCATCGGTGGCGCGGCGGGCGGCTTGCACGACCGCCCGTTTGGCACGCAGCCGGGGCAGGGTGCGCAGGCCGTCCAGTTGACCGCGCAGACGGGCGCGGGCGGCGGCGCCGCCGCGTAATCCCGCCCAGGCCGCGGCGCCCGCGATGCGCAGTTGGGCCATGATGATGGCCGGCCAATAGCGACGCAGCAGGCTGGCCGGCATGTTCTTGTACAACACCCAGATGGTATTGCGCCCGGTGTAGTAGCTGGCGAGGACGCCGCCGCCGGTGGCGCTCAGGTGATGATAAACACGTGCGCGCGGCGCGAAGACGGCGGTCCAGCCAGCCAGGCGCGCCTGCCAGGCCAGATCAACATCTTCCAGGTACATGAACAGGTCTTCGTCGAAGCCATGCACCTGTTCCCACATGGCGCGACGATAAGCCACGCCGCCGCCGCAGCCGCCAAATACCGCCATGTCCTGATCGTACTGCCCGCGGTCCTCTTCCCACACACCGCGGTTGCGCGGGATGCCATCTGTGCCCATCATGTCGCCGGCATTGTGTAACACCGTGCGCCGGTCGAAGAGCAGCATCTTGCTGGCCACACTGCCCACCTCAGGATGGGCAAAGGGCAGAATCAGCTCGGCCAGCCACGGGCGTTCGACCTCGGTGTCGTTGTTGAGCATGACGAGGATGTCACCCTGGGCTGCGGCCGCGCCGGCATTGCACGCGGCGGCCAGCCCGCGATTGTTCACCATCTGCACCACGCGCACCGCCGGCTCGGTGGCCTGCAAATAGCTCGCCGTTTCATCGCTGGACGCGTCGTCCACCACGATGATTTCATGGCGGGTGTAGGTTTGTCCGTGCAACGCCTCCAGGCAGGTGGGTAAGAAGCGCAGGCCGTTGTAGGTGGGGATGATGATCGAAGCCAGCGGAAAGTTCAGTGTTTCACTCATGATGTTTGGAAGAAAGCGGCCAGTGCCTCTTGCCAGGGACGCAAGGTGATGCCCAGGGCCGCCGCGTTGGTGTTGGCCAGCAGGGCGTGCAGTGGCGGCGTGCTTGGCCGCTCCCACTCGCTGTGCGCGACGGGGGTCACCGGCACATGGCCGCGGCCGGCCTGGCGCAGCACTTCGCTGGCAAATTCGTAGCGCGAACAAGAGCCGCCGTTGACCAGGTGATAGATGCCGAAATGCTCGGTTGTGATCAACTGGCTGATCGCGGCAGCCAGGTCAGGCGCGTAGGTGGGATTGCCGAATTCGTCGCTGACCACGCGCAGGCGGCCATGCTTGTCTGCGTTTTCGATGATCTTGCGTGGGAAGTTGTTGCCCCCTGGCGCAAACAGCCAGGCGATGCGCACGATGTAGAAGCGTTGCAGGAGGGTTCTGACCACCGCCTCGCCGGCGGCTTTGGAACGTGCATACACGCTGAGCGGGTTGATCGTCTCCCATTCGTAATATGCGCTGGTGGTGCGTGTGCCGTCGAAGACCTCGTTGGTGCTGATGTAGAGCAGAGGAGCGCCGGTGCGTTGGCATGCCAGGGCCAGGTTGTGCGTCCCCCACATGTTGATACGGAAGACCAGGTCGGGGTTGCTTTCCGCGCCGTCCACATTGGTGTAGGCAGCGGTGTGAATGATGATGTCTGGCGCGTGCGCTTCGATGAACGGTACTACGGCCGGATCGGTGATATCACAGTCCGGCAGGTCAATTCCAAGCCGTACATGATCGGTGAGGGTTGCCTGTAGGGTACGGCCCAGTTGGCCCAGGCAGCCGGTGATCAACACACGACGGGGGTGGGGAACGGGGTTTTCAGGGACGAGCAGCGATGTGAGTTTCATGATGGTCTTCCATACTCAACGTCTGTTTTCAACGCACCGATTCCCGCCGGTTCAGGCGACGGGCCTGGCCACAGCCTTGATCGGTGAGCCTATTCGGGACGGTTGGCAACCAGGGGCACAAAGCGCACCAGCGTCAACGGGGTGCGCTTGATGGACTGGTTGTTTTTTACGATCAACCACAGGGTCTGATCGTCCAGGGCGGCGCCTACCGGGATCACCAGCCGCCCCCCAACCGCCAATTGCTCCTCCAGCGCCGGCGGTACCTGCTCCGGCGCGGCCGTGACGATGATGGCGTCATAGGGGGCGCCGGCCGGCCAGCCCAGGTAGCCGTCGCTCACATGGATGTCCACATTGTGGCAGTCCAGTTTCAGCAGACGGGCCGCGGCGCCGGCGGCCAGTTCCGGCACGATTTCTACGCTGTCCACATGAGCGCAGAGGGCGGCCAGGATGGCCGTTTGATAGCCGGAACCGGTGCCCACCTCCAGCACGCGTTCGTCGGCGCGCAGGCGCAGGGCCTGGGTCATCAGTGCCACGATGAATGGTTGGGAGATGGTCTGGCCATGACCGATGGGTAAGGGGCGGTCGTCATGCGCCCAGGCGCCATACGGTTCGGCCACGAACTGTTCGCGCGGAACGCGACCGATCACCTGGCGCACTGTTTCGTCGGTGATTTCCGGCCAGGGTGGCGGCCATTCCGGGCGATAATGCCGCTCGCGGCCTGCCTTTGATCTTTCGGCGCTGTCCGGCCGTTCATTCATCCTGTCCCGCTCTGTGCCTTGTGCTGGGTCCGTAAACCGCCGTGGCCACAGTAGGGGCGCACCCTTGCGGTCGCCCACACGGGCAGGCGCAAGGCCATGCCCCTACTATGGTCTCGATCCAAGATGGCGGGATTGTAGCACCGATGACGGGGCAAGGCAAAGACGCCGGCGCGGGCGTTACGAAGCAGGACGATTCTGGATCGTCAGGCGCTTGACGATGACTTCGTCATAATTGCCATCTTCCTTCACCACACGCAGGCGCAGATCATACAGCCCGTCGGCAAACGCGCCCGTGTTCCAGGCGCCGAGGACGCCGCTGTTGACCGGTTGACTGCCAGTCAGCATCAACTGCCAGTCTTGTGCACCGGGGAAGGTGGTCTTTGCCACCCACAACTCGTAGCGCACAAACTGCGCATGATGGGCCGCGCCGCTGATGGTCACGACGCCGCTCAGGCGCGCTTGCGTCTGGGGTTGATTGATGCGTGGGCTGGAGCCGGTGGGTTGCGGCGCGGCAACCGTTGGCGCTGGCGTGTTGGTGGCCGGCGCCGCTGGCGTGTTGGTGACCGGCGCCACTGGCGTGTTGGTGGCACGCGACGCGGCGTTAGCCACCGTCACGTTGCTGACGACGGCTTCGTCGTAGTTCCCATCTTGATGCACCACGCGCAGGCGCAGGTCGTAACGCCCGTTGGGCACAGATGCGCTATCCCAACGCAGCAGCTCACCGTTGGCCGGCGCCGGACTGCCGCCCATGCTCAAGAAGACCCACTCATCGCGTCCCACCGGCGTAATGTACACTTCATAACGCTGGAACTGCGGGTGCGCGGCCAGGCCACGGATGGACACCACGCCGTTGACCGTGCTCAAGGGCGCCGGGCTGCTGATGCTGGCGCCTGGCGCGGGCGCCAGCGCAGGGATGGGCGTAGCCGTGGCGCGTGGCAGCGGCGGCGCGGTCGGTGTGACCGTCGGCGCCGCTGTGGTCTGTCCATTGCGCACGAGCAGGTTGTCCGCAAAATACTCGCTGTAATTGCTATCGCGGCGTACCACCCGCAGACGCAAATCATAACGGCCGTCGGCTAACAGGGCTGTGTCCCACACCCCCAGCGCCGCTTCATGCACCTGGTCGTATGTGGCGCTCAAGAACCACCAGGGATGCGCGTCGCCGGCAGGGCGCACGTACAGCTCATAGCGCAGAAAAGCCGGATCGGTGGCGGTGCCCTTGATGGTGATTGGCCCGCTCACCGTGGCTCCAGCCTGCGGCGCGCTGATGCCTGAGCGGGCCAGGCTGGGCGTGGGCAACGGCCCAACCGCGCTCACCGCGCGGGGCGTGGCCGTTGGGGTGGCCGTGGCGCCTGGGCGTGGGCCATTGCGCACCGCCAGATTATGCACAAAGTATTCGTTGTAGTTGCTGTCCGCGCGCACCACGCGCAGCCGCAGGTCATACTGACCGTCGGGCCAGCCTGTCGTATCCCAGCGCCACAACTCCTCCTCGATCAGCGCTTGCGACTGACCGCCTACGTAGCTCCAGCGTTCGCTGCCGCTGGGCGCGGCGTAGACTTCATAGCGGTTGAAATGCGCATCTGTGGCCGAGCCATGCAGGCTGACCAGCCCGTGGACGGCCGCGCCGTCCACGGGCGTAATGAAACCGGAAAGGAGCCTGGTGGTGGCACGGTCGTCAGCCGATGGAGCGGGCTGCACGTCGGCGCCCCGGTTCTCCAGCGCCAGGTTGCGCAGGTAATACTCGTGATAGTTTCCATCCTGCCGCACCACCCGCAGGCGCAGATCATAGCGTCCGTCGGGCAGGGCGGAGGTGTCCCAATCGGCCAGGATGCCAT
Organism: Candidatus Amarolinea dominans; assembly: GCF_016704685.1. Taxonomy (NCBI): domain Bacteria; kingdom Bacillati; phylum Chloroflexota; class Caldilineae; order Caldilineales; family Candidatus Amarolineaceae; genus Candidatus Amarolinea; species Candidatus Amarolinea dominans. The sequence goes on along the minus strand of NZ_JADIZS010000006.1, from coordinate 22,808 downwards.
CGCTGACCTGCGCTTCGCCGCTGTGCAACCAGGTCCAGAGCGTGGCGCCGGCGGGCGCCATGTGCAGATCGTAGCGCAGGAAGTTTGCCGCAGATGCGGCGCCACGCACGGCCACGTTGCCGGTAATGGCCGCGCCACTGGCAGGCGCCATGAAACCGGAAATGTCCGGCGTCGGCGCGGGCAGCACTGGGGTAGCCGTTACCAGGTCGGCCGCTGCGGGAACAGCACGCCGTGCGGCCGCCTGATTGGCGACTTGCACGCCGCTGACCAGGTAATCGTCATAATTGCTATCCTGTTTTACCACGCGCAGGCGCAGGTCATAGGTCGCGTCGTGTACCGTGGAGGTGTCCCATACCCACAAAACCCCGCTGCTGACCTCATAGCTGTTCTGGCTCAAGAACTGCCAGCGGTTGCTGCCGCTGGGCGCGGCGTACAGTTCATAGCGGGCAAAGGCTGGGTGCATCGCCGTGCCCTTGATGGCAATCTGGCCCTGCAGCCGGTCGCCCGTGTGTGGCGCGGTCAGCCCGGCCTGTGCCCCGGCAGCCGCGGACGGCGGGCGGGGCAGCGGCTGCGGCCGCGGGGCTGCGGCCGCGGTCAGGTTGCTCACCGTCAACCCGCGCACGGCGCTGTCGGCATAGGTGCGATTGGCCTTGAGCACCAACAGGTGCAGGTCGTACTCGCCATTGGGCACATCGGCGCTGTTCCAGGTGGCGAGCGCGCCCATGCGCCGCACCGAGTCCTGACCTTGCGCGATCAGGGTGCCGTGCAGGCTGTTGGCCGGCGTGAGGTAGATTTCATAATGGTCGAATTCCAGCGCGGCCGCGATGCCCATGATGGTGATCTGGCCGCTGAGGGTGGCGCCCGTCGCCGGGGTCAGGATCTGGGCGTAGACGTTGGGCACGCCAGCGCCGGGCGGCGCGGCTTGGGCCAGGGCTGGCCGCCACGGCAATAAGGCAAGGGTCAAGACGAGGGGAAAGAGCATTCGGGCTGCGCGGTGATAGAAATTGGACATAGCTGCTCCTCAGGTAACGTCGGTTCACAAGGCAAATCTGACGTTACTCAAGACGCCGCATGGGAGTCAACGGCGCGCCTGGAGCAGTGCAAAGCGGGATAGTAGAATGGTACTATACTGCAAGCGGGAATAGACTTCACTTTTTCGCCTAAGGAAACAGGCGCAATTCGTGCCCGCTTGCAGTATACCCGTACAGATTCAGACGTAATGTTCGCGAATGGCCGCGCTCAGGTAGTCGAGCGACGCGACCACCAGCGCGATGGCGAGCATCTGCACGCTGGCCTGGCGGTATTGCAGGAGGTTGATATTCTGCTGCAAGAGAAAACCGATGCCGCCGCCGCCAGCAAAGCCGATGATGGTGCTCATACGCACGTTGATGTCCCAACGGTAGAGGGTGAACGAAATGAAGGGCGGAACGACTTGCGGGATGACGGCATAGACGATCGTTTGCAGGCGCGTGGCGCCGGTGGCGGTGATGGCTTCCAACGGCCCGGACTGGATACTTTCAACCTGCTCGGAGTAGAGTTTGCCCAGGGAGGCGATGGTGTGCAGGCACAACGCCAACACCCCGGCAAACGGCCCGATGCCGACCCAGACGGCGAAGACGATGACCATGATGAGCGGCTCGATGGCGCGCAGGGCGTTGAGCACCGTACGCGTGATGAAGTAGACCACTTGGCCGATCGGGGTGGGCGTCTCCACGTCTGCGCGCAGGCCGATGATCAGTCCCACCACGGCGCCGGCCACTGCGGGCAGCACAAGATAGTTCGTCGGATTTTCCAGTCGGTAGAGCCAACCGAGGGCGGCGCCGATGAGGCTGGCGTAGAGCGCGCCGTTCAATGCGGCCAGGGCGACCGCAATCGCGCGCCGCGGGGCATAGGCCAGGGATGGCAGGACTTTGGCGCCCAGCGGTCTGGTCAGCGCGCTAACCAGCGCCATGCCGGCCGCCGCGCCGATCAAGGGCAACAGAAGTTCTAAGACGTGCGCCACGTTGGCCAGGAACAAGCCCAGGAAGCCCAGGCTGCCGACACGCGTGGAGAGATAGGCCCCCAGGCTCTGGCTCAAGATGGAGATCAAGCCCAGGTTGATGAACAGGGTCAGCCCGGCGATCATCAGGCCGGCCACGCGGCCTACGCGCTGCGGCCTGGTGGGGAGCGAGTCTTCCTCGCCGCCAACACCCACGCGCAGGGCGATGAGCATCACGGCGCCGAGTGCGGCCAGGGCGCCTACGCCAAGCAGGACGTTGCCGCCTCCCAGGCTGATGCCCCAACGGCCAAACTGTCCACCCAGGAGCGAACCGGCGAGCAGGCCAATGGGTAGAGTCAACAACGAGAGCATGATGGCGGTGAAGGGCGAGGTGATCGAGCGCATCAGGTTGTTGGCAGCCAGGAAACCGATGGGAAACGCCAGCACCGTGCCGAGAGTCGTAGCCAGCAGCGCCATGAAGATCGTCTCGATGATCTTGTTCCAGGTCTCACGCGACGTATCTGAGAAGGCTGGGCGGCCGATGTTGCGTTTGTATTCGGCCTCCATATTTTGGGCCACCGCGGCCTCGCGATTGCGTGGCAGGGTAAAGGTCGTGCTGAACGCGCCTTTGGCGTCGGTCCTGATCGAAATACCCGGCAGGGTGGCCAGACTCTCAGGCCGGAAGCGTACCGCGACATCGGCATTGGCTGGAAAGCCGCTCCCGACGATGGTGATCTGCTCACCTCCGTTTGCGCACGGTTTGGAGAGCGTGAGACTCGGCCCGTCGCCCGCGGCCGGTACGGTCGGCAGCGTCGCAGGGCAGGGGATCAGAACAGGCGCCTGTGCCTTGGTGACTTCCTGCTGGTAGGTCAGCAGATCTGGTTGCGCCAGGGCGCGAATGATGCGCACCAACTGCTGCTGACGCTGGGGCTTGGCCGTCTCTTCCAGGTTGACCTGGGTGACCTGAAAACCGTAGGCATAAATTACAATGGCAGCCACGATGATGACAACGGTCAAGAGGCTACGTCTAAAAGATTTCTGTGTAGGTTTCACGGTCTCCAACGCTCCTTGATCTGCTCAATCGAACGCGCTCGGTGTCTGATAAGAGCCTGGCAGCAACTTTGCCAGAAATGACCCTACGAGTTGACGCAGGCTTGACATGGCTTGAACGCCATCCTATAATGACCAACGAACTGATTACCTGATTCCAGCAGTCGGATTCTACTATCCGATAAGCCTGCGAGGTGGTTTATGGCGCCGGTTACAGCTCTAACGATATCAAAACAAATGTACGACCATTTGTCGCAACGTGCATGCGCGGCCCAGCGTGATCTGAATGAATTCGCCGAAACGTTGCTTCGCGCTCAAATTCAACCTACGGATCATCCCTACGTGGTGCGACGCGGAGGTCAACGCGGCGGAAGTCCCGTCATACGCGGCAGCGACATCCCGATCTGGTTGATCGTCGCGATGTGGCGGGCCGGCGACAGCCTCGACGACATCGGACAGGCCTATCCTTATCTCAATCCGGCTGCGCTCTACGACGCGATTAGCTACTACTTCGATCACCGCCAAGAGATCGAAGCTGAGATTCGTCAGAATCGAATCGCGCAGGTCCTGGCAGACACCGGTGCAGAGTTTGATGATGAGGGGCGTTTGGCTTACCCGACAACCAGGTTTGGAACAGCGCTCCAGAATCTCTGGTCATCGCCTCCGGCCAGATGAAGACGCTGTCCGGAGCATCCTTGCTTGTTGCTGCGCCAACGCCGCCAGCAGTTCCAAATGGCCATCCAGCGCCGCCAGAAGCGCCTGGTGGCCGGCCAGACCGTAGGGACACCTGACCTTAGCCATCTATCATCGCACGGCGCATCCGCCCGTAGGGCGTAATCCTCCCCGTTCGGGGTATGCGACGGATTGCGCTTTGCTGGCCGTCCCTAGGGACGAGGTGGGGGGGCTGCCAATCGGGTCAGCACGCCGGTATTCTATGTACTCCAACGCCCACTATCCCCTTCTGCCCACCAGATGAGGGATTTTTGGCCAAAACCGCTTGCTCGATTAGTGCAGGCCCTTTTTCGGCCAGCGAGATGGTCAACACGGTGCGTTATTTGTCAGAACTCAGATGATGCATCCAGGCATCAGTGCTTGGCGTCGCCGACGCGCTCTGCTTCCTGACCGTAAATCTCCTTGAAGCGCTGATCGTCAATATCCTTCGCTTTACCTTCGAAGACCAACGCGCCCTGGTTGAGGGCAATCACGTGATCGGCGTAGCGTTGCACCAGGTCCAGGAAGTGCAGGCTGCAGATGACCATGATGCCATCCTGCTTGTTGATCTGCTCCAGATGGGTCATGATGCTGTGCGCCAGCACGGGGTCCAGGCTGGCGACCGGCTCATCGGCCAGAATCAGGTCAGGGTCTTGCATCAGCGCACGCGCAATGCCGACGCGCTGCTGTTGACCGCCGCTCAACTCGTCCGCGCGCACCTGCGCCTTGTCACGAATCCCCACCCGCTCCAGCTTCTGCAGCGCCTTGTCTATATCCTCTTTGGGAAAACGGTTGATCAGGCTGAAGGCGGGGTTGATGTAGCCCAGGCGCCCGGCCAGCACATTGGTCAAAACGCTGGACCGATTGACCAGGTTGAAATGTTGGAAGACCATACCGATGCGACGGCGAATGCGGCGCAGCTCTTCCGCCGGCGCCGCGGTGACATCAACGCCATTCCACAGAATCTGCCCGCTGGTCGGCTCCACCAGGCGGTTGATGCAGCGCAGGAGGGTAGATTTGCCCGATCCGCTCAGGCCGATGACCACCAGGAACTGGCCGTCCGGGACAGTGAAGCTGACATTGTCCAGGGCGCGGACTTTGCCGTCATACACCTTCGTAAGGTTGCGCACTTCAAGCACGGTGAAACTCCCCTCGGTACCACTTGTTGATGACGGCCTACAAAATTGGGCAGAAGGAGAACTCCCTCTGCCCAATTCCGTTCATTTGGCAGAACGCCTGTGCAGCTTACTTCTTGCCCAGGTCTTCCAGTTTCAGGCCGCTGGCTACGACCGCGCCACGAATCGGGTCGTATTCCTTATCGGTGGCGGCCGTCACACTGGACCAGCCGTAGAACTTGCTGTCGCCAATGGAGGTCTTCCACTCGTCGGTCTTGGCAAATGCCACGATCGCGGCTTCGATCTGCGCGCGCAGCTCGGCCGGGAAGTCCGGGCCAAAGCTCAGCGTGTCGTTCGGGATTTGCACGGTCAGCGCCAGAATCTTGATCTTCTCGACTACGTCGGGCGCCTGCTCGCGCACGTTGGTGCGGGCATCGAGCACAGTCCAACCGCCGCAAATCAGGGATTTCTTGTCTTCGCTGATCTGGCAGTCCTTGATCTTGTCGTCCGGAATGTCCGCCGCATCGCCCCACTTCCAGGCGGTCTCGCCTTCCGGGCTTGGCCGGCGGGCTGAAGAAGGTGGTGGCGAAGTCGGCCTTGCCGTCATAGACGGCCTGAACGGCCTGCGGATGCCCGCCGGCGGCCAGTTTTTCACCGGGCGTGACGCCTTCGGTCTGCATCTGGTACAGCGGGTAGAGATAGCCCGAGGTGGAACCGGCATCGGGATAAGCCCACTTCTTGCCATTCAGGTCTTTCAGGGTCTTGATGGTGCTGTCGCGCCGCACGATGTACTGCGCGGCGTACCAGTCCAGACCGCGGCGCACGGCCTTCATGGAGACATCCACGCCACAGCGCTGGTTGGCCAGCACATAGCCCAGGCCAGGGATGAAGCCGATGCTGTCCGTGGGCGAGGCGCACATCTCTTCGATGGTGGCGGCGTAGGAGGTGGGCACGAAGACCTTGAACTTCAGGCCAGTCGCCTTTTCCAACGCAGCGGCCATGATGTCACCGCCGGTCACGATGACGTTGGCGTCCACCGACGGAACGAAGTAAACCTTGATGGGGTTGGCTTCGGTGCCAATATCGGTCGCGGGGGCAGCCGTCTTGGGATAGCCGGTCTTGACCTTGCCGCTGTCCAGGTCCGCCTTGAGTTGGGTCAGCTTGTCTTTCAGGTCTTTGGGCAGCTTGGCATCGAAATCATGGAAAGCAGCCAGACCCGAACCGCCGAAGTAGTTGCCGCCCGGGAACTTGGCATCCTTCGCCGTCTTGACCAGATCCACCACACCAGGGGTGATCAGCTTCATAGCGCTGGAGACGAGACACGGATGCGCCGCAGGCACCGTCTCCCACTGGTCCGTATCCACACCGATGCAGTACAGCCCGGCATGGGTCGCCACTTCTTGCAGCGCGCCGTTGCCTGTTTGGCCGCCAGCGGCGAAGACGACGTCCGCGCCCTGGTCAATGGCCTGCTTGGCCGTCGCTGCGCCCCACTCCGGGTCCACGAACGCCTGCGAGATCTCGCCAGGGTGGTAGGTGGAGATGATCTTGATGTCCGGCTTGGTGGCCTTGGCGCCCGCTTCGTAGCCTTCCTTGAAGGCGACGACGGGCGGAATCAGGTCGGTGCCGAAGACGCCGGCGATGGTGCCGCTCTTGGTCAGGCTGGCAGCCAGCGCACCGGCCAGGTAGCCCGACTGATCCTCGTGGAACATCAAACCGGTCAGGTTCGGCAGCGCCTCCTCCTGGAATTGATCCACACCAATGAAGTTGATCTTGGGGTTGGCCTTGGCCGCCGCGGTCGTGGCATCGCCCAGGGCAAAGCCCACGGTGATGATGACGTTGTAGCCATTGTCAACGAACTGCTGGATGTTGTCCGCGTAGTCCTTGGAGTCCTGGGTCTCAACGTACTTGACGTCGTCATCGGCTACGCCCAGTTCCTTGGCCACCTGCTGTGCGCCATCCCAGGCCGACTGGTTGAAGCTGCGGTCATTGACGCGACCGACATCAGTCACCAGACCGATCTTGAACGGTTCGGTGCTGGCTGTCTTGGGATAGCCGGTCTTGACCTTGCCGCTGTCCAGGTCCGCCTTGAGTTGGGTCAGCTTGTCCTTCAGGTCTTTGGGCAGCTTGGCATCGAAATCATGGAAAGCAGCCAGACCCGAACCGCCGAAGTAGTTGCCGCCCGGGAACTTGGCATCCTTCGCCATCTTGACCAGATCCACCACACCAGGGGTGATCAGCTTCATGGCGCTGGAGACGAGACACGGTTGCGCCGCGGGGACAGTTTCCCACTGGTCCGTATCCACACCGATGCAGTACAGCCCGGCATGCGTCGCGACTTCTTGCAGCGCGCCGTTGCCCGTCTGCCCGCCGGCGCCGAAGACCACGTCCGCGCCCTGGTCAATCGCCTGCTTCGCCGTCGCCGCGCCCCACTCCGGGTCCACGAACGCCTGCGAAATCTCGCCCGGATGATACGTCGAGAGGATCTTGATGTCAGGTTTGATGGCCTTGGCGCCAGCCTCGTAACCTTCCTTGAAGGCCACAACCGGCGGTATCAGGTCCGTGCCGAGCACGGCCGCAATCGTGCCGGTCTTGGTCAGGCTGGCGGCCAGCGCACCGGCCAGGTAGCCCGACTGATCCTCATGGAAGATCAGTCCGGTCAGGTTGGGCAGGGTCGCGCCCTGGAACTGATCCACACCCACGAAGTTGATCTTGGGGTTGGCCTTCGCCGCCGTCGTGGTGGCATCACCCAGGGCAAAGCCCACGGTGATGATGACGTTGTAGCCATTGTCAACGAACTGCTGGATGTTGTCCGCGTAGTCCTTGGAGTCCTGGGTCTCGACGTATTTGACATCCGCATCGGCCACACCCAGTTCCTTGGCAACCTGCTGTGCACCTTCCCAGGCTGACTGGTTGAAGCTGCGGTCATTGACGCGACCGACATCGGTCACCAGACCGATCTTGAATCCACCGGCCGCCGGCTTGGGCGCCTCGGTGGCGTTGGGCGCTGCGGTGGCTTTGGGCGCTTCAGTGGCTTTGGGTGCTGCGGTGGGCGTTGCGCCACCACCGCAGGCACTCAACAGCATGGCCACAATGACTAACACCGAAAACACAGTAAAGACGTGCTTACGCATTTCTCTGTCTCCTCTTTGAGTAATTCTGCAACTGGCAAGTATCGAGAGGGCGGCTCTGCATGATGGACATTGCGCATGGCCGTCCCCGTTTGAACCTTGATCGCGTCTGGGGCAATCCTTCTTTCTAACTCCTTCTTTCTAACTCCTCCTTTCTAATCTTCTTTTCTAATCTTCTTTCTTGTGCTGGCAGTGATGCCTGCCCTGGCGCCGGCCCGTAAAACAACTCATGAGTATCTTCTCAAGAAGCGGGAGGCGATGGGGGTCACAGATCCCCTTTGAACAGGCTCGTAGGCGGTCTGCGACCGCCGTCTCCCTGGATCATTGAGAAGGTACCACCAGGCGCTTGCCCGCAGCTCCCTGATTATAGCGCATGTGCGATACCAGGGCAAGGCGACTCAGGCAACTACGCGCCCCCGGCACGGCGCCTCATGCTTGCGCCTGTGCCACTGGGGAAGCGGCGCCTGCGACTTCTCCCTCCGGGTGGACGCCCGCCATCAGTAAACCCAGGCCCTCGCGTGTGGCTTTCTCCCGTGGTACGATGTCAATCATCTCGCCCTTGTACATCACGGCGATGCGATCCGATAGCGCCATGATCTCGTCCAGTTCCGCACTGACCAGCAGCACGGCCACGCCTTCGTCGCGCTTGGCCACAATCTGATTGTGGATGAACTCGATGGAACCCACGTCAATGCCACGCGTGGGCTGTGCGGCAATCAGCAGATTGATGGGGCGGCTGAATTCGCGTGCGACTACCATCTTCTGTTGATTGCCGCCGGAGAGGCCGCCGCCCGCCTTTTCGACGGAGGGCGTGCGCACATCAAATTTCTTGACCAGCGCTTCGGCGTTTTCACGAATGGCCTGCGGCTGCACGTTGATGCCGCGGGCAAAGGGCGCCTTGTAATAGGTGTTGAGCACCATGTTGTCGGCAACGCTGTAGGACTCGACCATGCCGTACGCATGGCGGTCTTCGGGAATATGACAACTGTGCCCATCTTCAGTGACGCGCCGCGGGCTGGCATTGGTCATGTCGCTGCCGCCAATCTGGATCTTGCCGCCCGTTACCGAGCGCAGGCCAGTGACGACCTCGACCAGTTCGGTCTGACCGTTGCCCTGTACGCCCGCGACGCCCATGATTTCACCGGCACGGACATCGAACGAGACCTTGTGCAGCCCGGCGCCGCCGGTGTCACTGGTCGCCGATACCTGCTGCAGGTTGAGGACCACCTGTTGGGGGGTCGCAGGCTTCTTATTCACCACCAGGATCACCTCGCGCCCGACCATCATGGTGGCCAGGCTGGACTGTGTGGCCGTTTTGGGATCGGCTTCACCCACCGTCTTGCCGCCGCGTAACACCGCAATGCGGTCGGTGATGCGCAGGACTTCCTTGAGCTTGTGGGTGATGAAGACGATGGATTTGCCCTGTTGGCGCAGAAGTTCCATCACCTGGAAGAGGCCCTCGATCTCCTGCGGGGTGAGCACGGCGGTCGGCTCATCCAGGATCAGGATGCTGGCGTTGCGGTAGAGCGCCTTGACGATTTCCACGCGCTGGCGAATGCCCACGGGCAAATCCTCGATCAGCGCGTAGGGGTCAACCGACAGGTTGTAGCGGTCCGATAGTTCCTGGATGCGTTTGGCAACGGTGCGCGTGTCCAAGAAACCGTTCTTAGTGGTCTCGCTGCCGAGCATGATGTTTTCAGCCACCGTCATCACCGGCACCAACTGAAAGTGCTGATGCACCATGCCGATGCCCAGGGCGATGGCATCCTTGGGCGTATTCATGCGCACGGCCTTGCCGTTGACCAGGATTTCGCCTTCGGTCGGGTGGTACAGCCCGTAGATGATGTTCATCAGGGTGGATTTGCCCGCGCCATTTTCGCCCAGCAGGCCCAGGATTTCGCCCTGGTAGAGCTTCAGATTGACATTGCTGTTCGCGACGACCCCGCGGAAACGTTTGGTAATGTTGCGTACTTCCAGCACCGGTGTTTGGTTCTGAAAATTCTGGCCCATGCGTCACCCCCTTTAGTCCTTCCCACCTTCTGTTTCGTAGACCTTGCCCTCGGCCGCGGGGGGTCGCACCCGGCCGACAAAGCCAGATACGGCGATGATGGTGACCACGTATGGCAACATACTGATAAACTGGCGCGGGACCGTGGTGACGCCGGCCAACAGCAGCTCGTTTTGCAGGGCCTGAGTATAGCCGAACAGGATGGCTGCGCCCAGCGCGCCGAAGGGGTTCCAGTTGCCAAAGATCATGGCGGCCAGCGAGATGAAGCCGCGACCGGCGGTCATGCCTTCCTGAAACTGGCCCACGGCCTCCAGCACCAGGAACCCACCCGCAAGGCCCGCCAACATGCCGCCAATGACGGTGTTGACATAGCGGTAGCGGTTGACGTTGATGCCCACGGTGTCCGCGGCACGGGGATGCTCACCCACGGCGCGTGTGCGCAAACCCCAGCGCGTGTAGAAAAGCGCGTAGTGAACGACGAAGACCAGGATCAAGGTCAGAAACGTAATCGGTGGATTCTTGAACAGCACCGGCCCAATCACAGGAATATCGGCCAGGAACGGAATGTGTACGGCAGAGAACTTGCCCTCCGCAATCGCGTTGCGGTCGAACAGATACGAAGAAAAGCCGGTAGCCAGAATAATCATGACGGTGCCGGAGATAATCTGGTCCATCTTGAAACGGGTAGACAGGGTGGCATGCAGCAGGCCCATGAGCCCGCCCACGGCCAGGGCGATCAGGACGCCAAAGAGAAGGCTGAGCAGCAATGGCCAGTGGTTGGTCGCGACCTTGGCCACAAAGGCGGCAAAGGCGCCGGCCAGCATCATGCCTTCGATGCCGATGTTGATGATGCCCGATCGTTCGCACAGAATGCCGCTGAGTGCGCCGAGGATCAGGGGAACGGCCGCACGCAGGGTGAAGTTGAGGGCGCTGATGCCAAATAGCACGCGCAGCCAGGTTGCACTTTTTAGTCCGGTCGTGTTGACCAGGATGACCATCACCACGAGCAGCACGGCTAGTGCCATGGAGATGATGGACGTGGTCTTCCAGATTCGATTCGTGGACATGTGTCTCCTCCATCCATGCAAGAACCAGTTTTGCTGGCTCTTGGCTCGCTTAGGAACGTCCCCAACTGGAACTGAGATTGCGTTGTTCGACCTCATCGGCTGCCTTGCCGATGCGGAAGATGGAACGGATGATCGTGGGTGCGGCCACGAAGGCCAGGATGAGGCCCTGGATCACCTGGATGATGTCAGCCGCGACGCCCGATTGAAATTGCATGTTGGCCGCGCCGGCATCGAGCGCACCAAACAGGAACGCGGCCAGGACGACACCTAAGGGATGGGTCTGCCCCAGCAGGGCCACGGTGATGCCGTCGAACCCGACGGACCCGCCAAATTCAGGAGCAAATTTGTGATTGAGGCCCAGGGTTTCGATGCCGCCGGCCAGCCCGGCCAGACCGCCGGCGATCATGATCGTGAGGACCACCGTCCAACCCACACGCATGCCGGCATAGCGCGCCGCCTTGCTGTTGGCGCCTACGGTGCGAATCTCGAAGCCAATCGTGGTTTTGTAGAGCAGCCACCAGATGAAGACGGCAGCCAAAATGGCAATCAGTACGCCCCAGTGTACACGGTAGGGCGGGCCGAAGATCCAGGGAATTCGGGCGCTGGCCACCACATCGGCCGTCTCAGAAATCGGGCCGGCCGTGCGGTCCCACAGCGGGCCGGGCGTCTGGCCTTGCGTGCCGCCGGCGTACACCGTCCAGCTGGCGAACAGGCTGGCGATGTAGTTGAGCATGATGGTGGTGATCACCTCGTGCGCGCCGGTGTAGACTTTGAGCAGACCGGGAATGGCGCCCCAAATCATGCCACCCGCAATTCCGGCGAGCAGGGCCAGCGGGATATGGATGATCGCAGGCATGTCGGGGAAGTTGATGCCGATGGCGACCGAGCAGACGGTGCCGATGATGAATTGGCCGGAGGCGCCGATGTTGAAAAGTCCGGCCTTGAACGCGACCGCCACCGAGAGGCCGGTCAGGATCGCGGGCGTCATCTTGCGCACCGTGGTGGCCCAGGCGCGTCCGGTCCCAAAAGCCCCATCGAAGAGGCCTTTGTAGGCCTTGAGCGGATCGTCGCCAAACAACAGCATGAGAATGGCGCCTAATGCCAGGGCTAACACAAGGGCAAGGGCAGGAATTGCCAATGCACGCAGCAGAGGACGTGGATTGAAGACGGAGGGACTCGATCTGGTCATAATGCTCCTTCCCGGTCGGAATGATCTGGAACAATAGATGAGAACAGCAAGCGGCGTGCTCATGGGAGGAATCAGCACGAGGGGGCAGGATTACAATGAATTCATTATATCCCAAAACTGTCATTCAAGCCAAGTAGCAGACAGGTGCTCCACATGTGCCGCGCCCTTGACCCTGTTGCGAGCGCAACGCCGTGCGCCATTTGACGGGATCGCGTCTATGTCCCCTGAAAAATGGGTCATCTGCCCCTGGAAAACGAATCGGCTGCCAACGATAATTGCCCTGTACGTTGAGCCAGAAATTCCCCTACCGAATGATCGAGGATGGAGGATTCTTTCTTATGTCTCTGACGGGTCGAGAGTTGTGGGCTTTGGTCCACGGTATCGGGTTGGGTGGTCTGTTCCTACTGGCGTTTGCCGGCGGGATGGCCGGACTGTACAGCTTGCGACCAGAACTGGTGACAGCGCAGGGTATTCGTGAGCGCATGCGTCGCCTTGATCTGGGCGCCTGGGGTATGGCGCTGGTGGCCTGGGCCACGGTCATCACCGGCACCTTCGTCGTTTATCCCTGGTATCGCGCCAAACCGCCTGAGGGCGCTAACCTGGCCGATTATCCACGCTATTTCTTGCTGGCCAGCGACAGCCTGAAGGCCTGGCATGGGTTTGGCATGGAATGGAAGGAGCATGTCGCCTGGTTTGCACCGATCCTGGCAACCGCCGTGGCCTTCATCGTCTGGAAATACGGCGCCCAACTGGCCGAGGATGATCGTCTGCGCCGCTTCGTCATGCTGATTTTCATGTTGGCCTTCATCGCCGCCGCGATCGCCGGTCTCTTTGGCGCCCTGATTACCAAGGCTGCCCCCATTCTTTAGAAAACTACTCACAATATAGGGAGTGAATCACATGGCAACGCAAGCAATGACAAACAAAGTTCCGAATGGTCCGGCAGCCGCGGCCTTGATCGCCGCCGGTATTGGTAATCTCGTCATCGGTCTCCTGACCACGGGCGCCGAATTGAGCGCCGGACTGAAGAACGCGCTGAACTGGTACAATCCGGCCGGCCCGCTGACGGGCAAGACCCTCGTCGGTGTGGCAGTCTGGCTCATCTCATGGTTTGTCCTCAACAACATGTGGAAGGACAAGAATCCAGCCTGGCAGCGGATTTTCACCACCACGCTCGTTTTGATCGGCGTCGGTTTTCTGCTCACCTTCCCGCCCATTTTCCAGGGGCTGGCAGGTGAATAGCACCAGCGACCGCTAAGGCTCCCCGGATAATCTGCCGTTTGGTCCGCCATCCGCGAGCGGGCCAAACGGTTTATTTTGTGTAGCGTTCGATGTGGTGACGCACCGCATAGGTGGCCGCCTCGATGCGATTGGTCAGCCCCAGTTTCTCGAAGATCGCGCTGACATGGTTGCGCACGGTCTTCTCGCTCAGCATCAACACCGCCGCGATTTCAGCATTCGTCTTGCCCTCGGTTAGCTGCGCCAACACCTGCACTTCACGCTCGGACAGGTCGCGAAAGGCGGTCAACTGCGCCTCGCGTTCGGCCAACCGCACGCGGTTGAGCACCTTCCGGGTAATCGTGGGGTCCAGCACCGCGTCGCCTTGCCCAATGGCGCGCACGGCCCGCACCAGGTCATCGCTCCCCACTTGTTTGAGCACATAGCCCGCCGCGCCGGCATTGATGGCTTCGAGCACCAGCGCCTCATCGGCGAATGAGGTCAAAATCAGGACCTGGATCTCCGGCCACAGGCTCCGGATGCGTTGGCACGCGCTGATGCCGCTTTGATCGGGCAGGCGCACATCCATCAGAATGATGTCGGGGCGCAGGCGCTCGGCCAGTTCAATCGCCTGCGCCGCGGCGCCGGCTTCACCCACGACTTCCAGATCGGGTTCCGCGCCGAGCAAGGCACGCAAACCTAAGCGCACGATGTGATGATCATCCACCAACAGTAAGCGCAAGTGACGTGTCATGCTGCCCGCCTGTTATTTTTTTGCCTTGTCTGTTCATCCCGGTCACCTTGTCTGTTCATCCCGGTCACCTTGTCTGTTCATCCCAGGGCACTGTCACCCGAATGGTCATGCCCTTACCGTGCGATTCGATCTGCATGGAGCCGCCAAGCAGGCGGGCGCGATCCTGCATGTTGCGCAAACCATACCCCACAACGTAATCAGGTGAAAGGCCATGTCCGTTGTCGCTGATTTGCAGATGCAGTTGTTGCTCAACCACCGCGGCGCTCAGTTGCACGCGTGTGGCCTGTGCGTGGCGGGCCACATTGCTCAGCGCCTCATTGACAATGGCCAGCAGGTGCCCCAGATGCACCGGCGCCAGGGGTGGCTCATCCGGCAAATCCAGCTTGACCTCCAGGTCGCCCAGGGAACGCAGGTGGTGATGGCCGGCCAGGTCATGCAGGGCGGCCGCCAGGCTGACACCGGTCGGTTGGCTGCGCAAGGCGCCAATGTAGCTGCGAATATCGGCGATGGCTTGGTTGAGCAGTTGCATACTCTGCTGCAGGTGTGCCGCGGTTGGCGCGCCGTCATGCAGGGTAACCTCACGTTCAACCGCTTGCAGCAGCAGCCCCGCCGCGTAAATGGTTTGCAGCGTGCCGTCGTGCAGTTCACGGCCGATGCGTTCACGTTCGGTAGTCAGCACCTGCTCTTCTTCCATGCTGCTCAGACGCCGGTCAAGCTCGACACGAAAGACTTCCAGGGAGCGGATAATCGAGACAGTGAGAATCAAGCCGAGCAGACTGCGCACGAGAGGAACCGGAACGATCAGTAGTTGTTCCATGCGTTCTGTGTTCAACCAGGCAGCCAGCAGAAAATCGGCGCGCGGCGTCACCAAGCCGCCAAACACGCTGTAGCCAACGAGGGCCAGGGCCGCGAGGCGCAGGGTGCGCTGCAGGTGCGGCATGTGCAGGTTGGCTTCCATGTCGCGTGACTGGCGCCACAGTCCGAATGCAGCCAGCAAGGCCGCCGGAAATCCAATGCCGTAGCGGGCCAGGATGTTGGCCAGGTTGAACCACGACCGGATATCCGGCGTCAACAGCGGCCCAGGCCCCCAGTTCCACAGCAGCCACAGCCCGAAGGCGATGGCGGGCACGGCGCGTAACCAACGCCGGCGTCCCGGCAAGGGGCGCAGCGCTTCGGCGCCAAACTGAAAGAGACAAACAAAGGAGAACGCCAGGAGAATGACATGAACACTGTGCAGCAATTCGACGATGGGCGCCGACAGGTAGCCGGCCTGGATGGGGATGAACACGTCTCCCCATTCCACCAACGCATGGGTTATTCCAAACGCGGCCAACCAGTTGAGACTACGCGCCAGGCGCAGGCGACTGTGGCGCCACGATTGCAGGGCGATGGCCAGCCCCAACACAAAAAACACCTGTCCGTAGATGGACAGAATGATGATCTGATTGGCCCGAAAGAACGTGCGAATAAATTCGATCATAATTTGTTCAGCGATCTCAGGGCACGCGCCCGGCCCACCACTCCATACCCGCGGGCAAACGCTGAAAGCCAAGCGCCTGCAAAATGGGCTGCCCCGCGCTGCCCAGAATCGGCGCGCCGTCCCACAGGTTGACCTGCAGCCGCCGCGGGGCAAAGGGCCGCGCCAAATACGCGGCGATCGCGCGGCGCACAAGTTCCGGGTCAACGTCCGCGGCCGGGCGCAGACGCTCGCCGCTGTCCTCGGCCGCCAGCACAGGGCGACCGCCGCTCAACACCAGGTGAGTCGAAGGCAGTTGCGCAATCCGCCAGGCCTCGTCGCCCGTTTCACCGCTCCACACATTGGCCGGGTCGCTGGCGCTGATCACGATCAATGCCTCGTCAGGCGTCGCCGCGGCCGCGCGCAGCATTTCGACCGCGTCTGGCTGCGCATATTGGATGCCCGCCAGGCCGCTGACGAAGTAGCCGCGGCGCACCTCCCCGCGCAGTTCCAGGCGCTGCAGCACCGGGTAGATGAGCGCCCAGACGCCGGCCGCCTCCGGTCGCTCCAGCCGTTCGCGCAGGATGACGCCCTCGCGCGCCAGCACCAGGCGCGTCAGGCGTTCGGCGCGGGCTTCATCGGTCAGCGGTGGGCCGAGCAGCGCGGCCCGCTGCACGATCACCCAGCGGCCCGGCCAGGCGGAGGCATCTTCCTCACGGCGCAGGCGTTGTTCCACCTGCTGACGCGCCCGGCGCAGGGCGCCAACGCCGGGCCGCTGACCCAGCATGACGGGACGCGGCCCCAGGCGTGCGGCCAACTCCGCCTCCAGCGCGCTGACGGGGGCAGATGGGGCCGCGCCGGGCACGCTGAACTGTTGCAGCACATGCAGCGCGGCCAGGGTGTCATTCGTCACCAGGCCGGCCAGCGCCAGTTCAACCAGCGCGCCTTGCACAGCCGTGGCTGCCAGGCCCAGCCCGCTCTGAATATCGGCCAGGAAGGATGCGCCTTCGTTCTTCAGAAAAGCGTAGACCGCGGCGGTTGACTCGCTCGCCGCGGGGTCGTCCGCCGGCGCCAGCAAGAGCCGGCCATCGCCGCGTGGAACGAAGCGCGCGCGTGCCCGTCGCGCCTCCTGTCCGGCCAGCACCCAGGCCCAGGCGCCGCTCTGACATAGCGCATTCAGATCATCTGGATCAAAATCGGCCACGCGGGCCGGCAGGATGTCGCGCGTCCAGGCCACAGTCGGCGCCGCATAGCCCTGCAACTGCTGCATCACGGTGCGCAGACCGGCCGCGCCAACCAGGCGTGTGGACGGCTGGACGTGTTGCCAACGCAGGAGAAAGTCGCTGAAGACGGCCAGCGACACCGGCTGCACCTCCTGGCGCAGCAGGGTCAATGTGCGCCGGTGCATCGAGGCCAGATTGTGGCGGTCGAGCACCTGCAAGACGGCGGGCAAGTTGGCCTCAGCGCCCGGCTCACTGAAATTTGCCTGCACGATGTCGCGGCCCGCGATGAGGCGGGCGAGTTCGTCATCCAGCCAGGCAGAGTCGAAGGCGTAGCGGGCCAGGATGTCAGCGCGGCTGATGGGGCCACTGTGGCGCAGCAGGCGGCGCAGGATGGCGGCCGCGCCAGGGAAGGCGGCGGCCGTTTCTTCGGCGTCGCCATCACGCGCCGGCGCGGCGCGGTATTCGGCCAACAACTCCTGCGCAATCCAGCGCAGTTCTGATCCGTGCGCAGTGGGCAAATGGGTTTCAACGATGCGATCCTGGCCAGCCAACTGCGCCAGCCAGGCCGTGGCATCACCCGTGGCGCGGTCGGCCGCTTCGCCCGTGGTCAAATCGCCCACCTGCTGCAGGTAGACCGCCAGTTCCTCGACCGTGCGCGCTTGAAAGCCGGGCGCGGTGTGCTGCGCCTGGCTGGTGACCGCGGCGATGGCCTGGGGTTTGAGCAGGCGCGCAATCTCGCTGCTCTGCAGGAGATCGTCGAGCAAGTCGCTGCGCCAGGCCAGCGCCTGCAACTGGCGTTCAGCTTTAGGCGCGTCCCATTCGTACATGTAGACGCTGATGAAGTTGAAGAGCAGGCCGGCCGCGACGGGCGAGGGCGCCACTGATTCGATGGCGACGACTTCGATGGTCCCGTCCGCGATCGCGGTCAGCAGTTCTTCCAGGTGCGGCATGTCGAAAACATCTTGCAGGCACTCGCGGTAGGTTTCGATGACGATGGGAAAATCGGGCAGTTGGCGCGTGGCCGCCAGGAGATCGCGGGCTTTGAGGCGTTGCAGCCAGAAGGGGGTGCGCTTGCGCCCCAGCGCCTTGGGTAACAGCATGGCGCGGGCCGCGTTCATACGGAAATGCGCGCCGAAGACCGCGGAATTGGGCAGTTCGGCGACGATACGGCGTCGCGCTTCATCGGCGCTCATGCGCACCAGGGCCACCAACGAGGGCAGCGGGGCCTGCAGAGCCGCAGGAAAGCGGAAGAGGATGCCGTCATCGTTGGCCTGCACCTCGATGGTGATGCGCAGATGGTCGGCCAGGGCACTGCTGAGGGCCAGCGCCCACGCGCCGTTGATGCGCCCACCAAAGGGCGTGTGGATGACCATGCGTTGATCGCCGATGGCATCGCTGAAGGTTTCGACCACCACGGTGCGATCGCTGGCGATGACGCCGGCGCTTTCCAATTGACGGCGCACGCTGTCCAGCAGGATGCGCGCCGAGTTGGCGTCCAGGCAGAACTCGGTGCGCAGCCACTGCTCGATGGCGTCGGGCTGCGCACTGTCGGCGGCCAGGCGTTCGGCCACGCTGCGGCGCAGTTGGCCGATGCGCAGTCCCAGTTCGTAGGGGCGCC
The DNA here is from genome assembly GCF_016704685.1 of Candidatus Amarolinea dominans. Lineage (NCBI taxonomy): Bacteria > Bacillati > Chloroflexota > Caldilineae > Caldilineales > Candidatus Amarolineaceae > Candidatus Amarolinea > Candidatus Amarolinea dominans. The sequence goes on along the minus strand of NZ_JADIZS010000006.1, from coordinate 4,293 downwards.
AGGGATAGTCCCCGCGCCAGAAGGGCATGCGCGGCATCGCGCCGGCCGCTTCGCCCACGACGATACGATCGTCCTCGATGCTCAGGACGCGCCAAGTCTGGCTGCCCAGCAGGAAGGCATCGCCAGGGCGGCTCTCGAAGACGAACTCCTCGTCCAATTCGCCAATCCGGGTCTTGCCATCGGCCAGGTAGACGCTGAACGCGCCGCGGTCGGAGATGGTGCCCGCGTTGGAAACCGCCAGCAAACGAGCGCCGGGCAGGGCCAGCAGGCGTTGGTTGACGCGGTCCCAGGCCAAGCGCGCGCGTAGGACGGTGGGGCCAGCGCTTTGGGCAAAACCGCCGGAGAGCATGTCGAGCACGGCCTCGAACGCGTGGCGGCTCAGGTTGGCAAAGGGGTAGGCGCGGCGCAGCAGGGCCAGCAGCGCGGCGGTGTCCCAATCCTCCAGCGCCACCAGGGCCACGATCTGCTGCGCCAGTACATCCAGCGGATTCGACGGCGTGCGCGTCGGCTCCACATCGCCATCCAACATGCCGCGCACCACGGCCGCGGCCTCGACGATGTCCTCGCGGAAGGTGGCGTAGATGCGTCCTTTGCTGGTCTGGCCGACCAGGTGCCCGGCGCGACCCACCCGCTGCAGAGCCTGGCTGACGCTCTTGGGCGACTGCAACTGCACCACCAAATCCACCGCGCCGATGTCAATGCCCAACTCCAGGGAACTGGTGCCGACCAGCGCGGGCAGGCGGCCGGCTTTGAGCGCCTCTTCCATCTCGCGGCGGGCCTCTTTGGACATGCTGCCGTGGTGCGCGCGGATGGGGCCTTGCGCGCCGATGGCAAACAGGCCGCGATCGCGCATCAACCCGCCGGGCGCCAGCCCCTCCGAGCTGCCGGGCGGAATCTCCTCGGACATTTCGGCTTCGATCTGCGCGTTGAGACGGTCGGCCGTGCGCTCGGCCAGGCGGCGGTTGTTGCAGAAGATCAGGGTGCTGCGGTGGCGCAAGATATCTTGCAGCACCTGGGGAATGACCGACGGCCAGACCGAATCGCCGGGCATGGCGCGAAACTCCGCCACGGGGGTGATGACCGCGAGATCGAGCGCCTTGCGGTAGCCAGTATCAACCACGGTGACGGGCCGCGGCGTGTAGCTGTCCGCGGGCGCGGCCGGGTCCGCGGTCTCCACCTGCCCGCCCAGGAAGCGCGCGACCTCGGCCAGGGGCTTGATCGTTGCGGACAGTCCGATGCGCTGGATGGGATGGCCGGCCAGGTGCTGCAGTCGTTCCAGGCTGAGGGCCAAATGCGCGCCGCGTTTGTTACCGCACAGGGTATGAATCTCGTCCACGATCAGCGCACGCACGCTGCGCAGGATGTCGCGGGCGCGAGGGCTGCTCAACAGCAGGTAGAGCGATTCGGGCGTGGTGATGAGGATGTGCGGCGGCCGCCGGACCATCAGCGCGCGGGCGTGCGTGGAAGTGTCGCCGGTGCGCACCGCGACGCGAATCTCAGGCCAGGGCACGCCCATCCGTTGGGCCACCGCGCGGATGCCGGTCAGCGGCGCGTGCAGGTTGCGCTCGATGTCGTTGTTCAGGGCTTTGAGCGGCGAGATGTAGAGCAGTTGCACGCCATCCGGCAGGCGCGGGCGGTTCAGTTCATCGCCGGGGCCAGGCGGCGCCAGATGGGTCCCAATCTGGTTGATGCCCCACAGGAACGCGGCCAGCGTCTTGCCGGAACCGGTGGGCGCCAGGATCAGGGTGTGCTCGCCAGCCTGGATCGCGGGCCAGGCCGCCGCCTGCGGCGAAGTCGGTTCAGCGAAGGTTTCACGAAACCAGGTGCGAACCGGCAGGGCGAATGGAGTCCACAGATCGGACATGACACTACTCCGCGTGAGAAAATGAGGCTGTCATTATAGCACAGCCGCTTGAAATCGGCGTCTGACTGAAAAACATCAGAACTGCACCGGTTTGAGTTTTGACTACGCCTGTGGTAACATGATGAAGGATGAAGGGTGAAGGGTGAAGGGTGAAGGGTGAAGGATGAAGGGAAGGGTGAATGCTGAATGAGGAAGGGTGAAGGGGAATCTGTGAAACAGGCGGCGGTTGAACGACAAGCGAAGGTGGGCGCGACGGCGACGGCGCCGGCGAGAAGCCTGCTGGTTGCGCTGGTTGTGGGCGATGTTTTGATGTTCTTGTTATTTGCGGCGTGGGGACGCGCCACCCATGCAGAACCGCTGCCGCTGCTGGCGATTGTAGAGACCGCGGCGCCGTTCCTGGTGGCCTGGTTGGCGGTGGCCCCGCTGCTGGGCGCTTACCGGCCCGGCCTGTTGACGCAGCCGCTGCCCATGGCTATGCAAACGCTGATTGCCTGGATTGCGGCCTGTGTCCTGGGCCTTTACATCCGCTCGGCCTGGCTGCAGCGGGAGATCATTCCCACCTTTGCCCTGGTCACGTTCGGCATGGTGGCGCCGATGCTCGTGGGCTGGCGCACGTTGTTTGCCTGGTGGAACCGCTCGCGTCTCGCGTGACGTCAACAGAGGCGCCACCAACGGGGTCGTGTCTCGCTATCTGAATCCAAATTTTGCATCCGGGTGCGACGCATGAGTTGTGCGTCGCACTTATTAGACCTTATCGGGAATAACGGCGCGCCACTACATGCAGTAGTCAAATCGTCAAGAGAAACTACTGGTTGTGGCTCGGACTACAACTCGGCTTATTCCAGATAAGGTCTATTCTTGTCCGAGGTTCGTTTGATTGACATCATGACCGTTTTTCTTGTGCGCGGACTCACGGTGCTGTACACGGTCGCCGTGGTGTGGCTGTCGCTCTACAGCCTGCAAGCGCTGTTCTTCAGCCTGGTTTTTGGGCGCCGTGCGCGGACGCAACCAACCCCCGCCGCCCCGGCTTCGTGGCCGACGGTGACGGTGCAACTGCCGATCTTCAATGAACGGCATGTCGGGCGCCGGCTGCTGGCGGCCGTGGCCAGCCTGGACTACCCGCATCACGCGCTGCACATCCAGGTGCTGGACGACTCGACCGACGACACAACGTCTCTGTTGCAGACCGAGGTGCGCCGCCTGCAGGCTCGCGGGCTGCAGGTGAAATATCTGCACCGCGACGATCGCCGCGGTTACAAGGCCGGCGCCCTGGCCGCGGGCCTGGAGCAGACTGAGGCTGATTTTGTCGCCATCTTCGACGCCGACTTTGTGCCAACCCCCGATTTTCTCAAACGAACGCTGCCCTTCCTGCTGGCCGATCCTCACCTGGGCTTTGTGCAAACGCGCTGGGCGCATCTCAACGCCACTTATTCGGGCCTGACGGGCGCGCAGGCGCTGGCGCTGGACGGTCACTTCGTCATCGAGCAAACGGCGCGGCAACAGCTCGGCGCGTTCATCAGCTTCAACGGCACGGCCGGCATCTGGCGGCGCGCCTGCATCGAGGCGGCCGGCGGTTGGCAGGCCGATACCCTGTGCGAAGACCTGGATCTGAGCTACCGCGCCCAGTTGTTGGGCTGGCGCGGGGTCTATCGGCCCGACATTGCCGTGCCCGCGGAGCTGCCGCCGCAACTGCTGGCCTTCAAGCGCCAACAGTTCCGCTGGGCCAAAGGCTCCGTGCAGACACTGCGCAAGTTGGGGCGGCGCGTGGCGCAAGGCGCCAGCCTCACCGCGCCCGGCGGACAGCCGGCCTCGCTTTCCTACAAAATACGGCTGCTGGGTCTGCTGCATTTGAGCGGCTACCTGGTGCATCCCCTGATGCTGCTGGTGCTGCTCTTGTCGCTGCCGATGCTGTGGCTGGGTCAGACCACGCAGGCCACGCTGGGGTTGTTCGGGTTAGCCAGCCTGGGGCCGCCGCTGCTCTTCGCCCTGGCGCAGCGTCATCTCTACGCCGATCAGTCCGGGGGCTGGTTACGTCGCTTCGCCTATTTTCCCGGCTTGATGCTGTTGGGCATCGGCCTGACGCTCAACTGCACGCAGGCCGCCATCGAAGGGCTGACCGGTCGCGGCGGCGCTTTTCAGCGCACGCCCAAATTTCATGTCAAGCAGCAGGCCGATGCGTGGACAGACAGCGCCTACGCGCTGCATCTCGACTGGACGACCGTGGGTGAGATCGTGCTGGCACTCTACGCGCTGACGGCCGTCGTCGTGGCCGTGCTACGCCACAACCTGGGCGCGGCGCCCTTCCTGGCGTTGTACGCATTGGCCTTTGGCAGCACCGCGGCCGTGGGGATATGGCAGGCTGGCCGCATTCATCGTCGGCCGCGGCGCCCGCTTGTCCACCACGCCTGGCACGCCGATTGACTCACCGC